>NZ_JBSFJF010000013.1:0-155620 GCF_053597915.1 Streptomyces sp. NPDC001219
GTTCGGGGCCGTACCGGCCAAGGGCGCGGTGCTCCGGGTCCCGCACTACTGCACCGGCGGGCGAACCCGACAACGCGGCGAGCGTGCGTGCCAGACGCCGCGGGGCAGGCGGGAGTTTGACGACAGGTCCTAGGGGGTGGGCTCCGGGGATTGCCGGGGCCACCGACCGCCGCCGGCCCGCGGATTCATGGTCGAATGCGTGTATGAGCGACAGCGACACGACCGTCACGACCGCTAACGCCGACCCCCGCGGCAGCTCCGTCCCCGCCGCCGTCCTGGCCCCGCTCGACGACCGCCTCGCGGATCTCGAAGCCCTCTACAAAGACCTGCACCGCCACCCCGAACTCGCCTTCCAGGAAACCCGTACGGCCGCCGAGGCCGCCCGCCGGCTGACCGACCACGGCTATGACGTCACCACCGGCATCGCCGGGACCGGCGTCGTCGGCGTACTACGCAACGGCCCGGGCCCCGTGGTCCTGCTGCGCGCCGACATGGACGCGCTGCCCGTCACCGAGAACTCCGGCCTGGACTACGCCTCCACGGTCCCCGGCCGCATGCACGCCTGTGGGCACGACGTCCATGTGACCTGCCTGCTGGGCGCCGCCGACCTGCTCGCGGCGGGCCGCGACCACTGGTCCGGCACCCTGATCGTGCTCTTCCAGCCCGCCGAGGAGGCCGGCGGCGGCGCCCGCGCCATGCTCGACGCCGGCCTCTACGACAAGAACCTGGTCCCCACCCCCGATGTGGTGCTGGCCCAGCATGTCGCCCCGTTCGGCGCCGGGATGATCGCCTACTGCCCCGGCCCCTGCATGGCCGCCGCCGACAGCCTGGAGATCACCTTCCACGGCACCGGCGGCCACGGCTCGCGCCCCGAGACCACGACCGACCCGATCCTGATGGCGGCGTCCTTCGTCCAGCGGGTGCAGTCCGTGGTGGCCCGCGAAGTCGCCGCGAAGGACCAGGCGGTGGTCACGGTCGGCTCCTTCCAGGCCGGGGACTCCGCCAACGTGATACCCGACCGCGCCGTCGTACGGCTCAGTGTCCGCACCTTCGACGAGACGGTCCGCGCCGCCGTGCTGGCCGCCATCGACCGCATCGCGCGCGCCGAGGCCACCGCCTCCGGCGCGGACCGCGCACCCGACACCGAGGTCCTGGGCTCCTTCCCCGTCACCGTCAATGACGCCACGACCCTGCGGGAGGTCAACGAGCAGTTCACCGAACTCTTCGGTCCGCAGCGGCTGTTCGCCTACGAGCCGGCCACCGGCAGCGAGGACGCCGGCCTGCTCGCGACCGCCGCCGGAGCCCCGCTCTACTACTGGTGGCTGGGCGGCTGGGACCCGGCGGAGTTCCAGGCAGCACTGGCAGCCGGGCGCCTCGCGGACCTCCCCTCCAACCACTCGCCGCACTTCGTCCCCGTGGTCCGGCCCACCCTCACCACCGGCGTCGAGGCGCTGACCGCCGCGGCACTGAACCGGTTGGGGCCGGTGGGGGTGGAGGGGGCGGGGGCTAGCGGGGGATAGCGAGCGGGGGGATGGCGAGCAGGGGGGAGGTGTCGGGGGTGATGCCGGGGAGTGATGCCCGGGGGCGGCTCGGCGGGTGGTGAGTTGCGGCGGGGCTGTGTGGTGCCGCGGGGCCGGATGGTGCGGGGCTGTGCGGTGCGGTCTGGACGGTCCGGGCGGTGCTGTGCGGCGTGGCGCGGGCCGGGCGGTGCGGTGAGGCGTGGCGCGGGCCGGGCGGGCCGGGTCGAGTGGAGCGGTGCGACGGTGCGGCGCGTGCCGGCGCCACCGCGTCCGTTGACCTTGCCCTTGGGGCAAGCCCCAGCATCGGCGGTGCCGGGCGAGGCGCCCGGTACGAGGAGGACGGACGGGTGAACGGAGACGGGGCATGGCGCCGTACGACAACGACGCGCTGCTGACCATCGGGGCCTTCGCACGGGCCTCCCGGCTCTCGCCGAAGGCACTGCGCCTCTACGACGAGCTGGGCCTGCTGCCCCCGGCCCGTGTCGACCCGCACAGCGGCTACCGCCACTACGCCCCGGCCCAGTTGGAGCGGGCCCGGCTGGTGGCCTGGCTGCGCCGGCTCGGTATGCCGCTGGCCCGTATCCGCGAGGTGTGCGCGCTGGCACCGGACGCCGCGGCCGCGGCGGTCGCCGCGTACTGGGCGCAGGTCGAGGCCGACACCGCGGCCCGCCGGGACCTCGCCGCCTTCCTCGTCGACCAGTTGGAGAGGAAGAACACCGCCATGACCACACCCCACACGCCCCTGACGATGCGCTACGCCGCCCTGACCGACCAGGGGCTGGTGCGCACGTCCCACCAGGACGCCGCGCACGCCGGACCGCGGCTGCTGGCCGTGGCCGACGGCTACGGCCCCGTCGGCGGCCCGGCCGCGACAGCAGCCATCGAGGTGCTCAAGGACCTGGAGGAACAGGACCTGACCGCGGCGGACCTGCCGGCCGTCCTGGAGGAGGCCGCCCGCCGCGCCCACCGCGCCGCCCCGGCGGACGAGGCGAGCGGCAGCACCCTCGCCGCGCTGCTCCGCTCCGGCACACAGCTGGCGCTGCTGCACGTCGGGGACTCCCGCGCCTATGTGTTGCGCGACGCCCGCCTCCTCCAGATCACCCACGACCACAGCCTGGTGCAGTCGCTGATCGACGAGGGCCGGCTCACCCCCGAGGAGGCGGCCTCGCACCCGCAGCGGGCACAACTGCTGCGGTCGCTCGACGGGGCCACCGAGTTCGCCCCCGATCTGCAGCTCCTGGAGGCCCGTCCCGGGGAGCGCTATCTGCTGTGCACCGACGGCCTGACCGGGACCGTGCCGGCCGAGACCATCCAGCAGGTGCTGGCCACGGCCGACGGCCCCGACCAGGCCGTACGCGAACTCATCCGGCTGGCACGCGAGGCGGGGGCGCCGGACAACGTGGGGTGTGCGGTGGGCGAGATGGCGGGGGGTTAGGGCGGGGGTGGGGGATGGGCCCTAGGGGGGAGATACGCCCCTTGCAGAGCCCTTCCCGGTGGTGAGTGGGGTTACGCCAGGCCCTTGAGCATCCCCTTGAAGTAGAGCTGCGGCAGGCCGTAGCGCTTGAGGAACCACATGTCGGTGCGCTCCCGGGTGGTGTCGAGGAACGGGATCGACGGCGTGGGCCGCAGGTCGTAGTCGAACTCGGCGAGCAGCATCTTGTGCCGGGCGGTGACCAGCGGACAGGACGTGTAGCCGTCGTAGCGGGCGGTCGCGGGACGCCCGCGCAGCCCGGCGAGGAGATTGGCGACCGCGACCGGAGCCTGCTTGCGGATCGCGGCGCCCGTCTTCGACGTCGGCAGACTGGCCACATCCCCGAGCACGAACACATTCGGGAAATCGGGGTGCTGGAGCGTCTCCCGGTCGGTCTTGACGTACCCGTACGGGGAGTCCGGGTCGGCCAGCGGACCGTCGGCCAGCCACTCGGGGGCGCGCTGCGGCGGTACGGCGTGCAGCAGGTCGTAGGGGACGGTCTCGGTCGTGCCGGTGGTGTGATCGGTGATCACCGCCTCCCGCGCCGCGCCGTCGAGACGGGTCATCTCCGAACTCAGCCGCACCTCGATCCCGTACCGCCGGGCCGTCTCCGTCAGCGCACGGGAGAACACCGGCACCTTGAACATCGCGGGCTCCGGCAGCACCAGAATGGTGCGGATGTTCCCCAGCACCCCGCGCTTTCGCCAGTAGTCCGCCGCCAGATACGCGATCTTCTGCGGCGCGCCACCGCACTTCATCGGCCCGGACGGCATGGTGAACAGCGCCGTACCGCGCCGCATCCGGCGAATCAAATCCCAGGTCAGCGGCGCGAGATCGGGCCGGTAGTTGCTGCTCACCCCACCGTGCCCGAGGGCCGCGGCGAGACCGGGCACCCCGTCCCAGTCGAGCTGCAGGCCCGGGGCGAGCACCAGCCGCCCGTAGGAGAGCACCCGCCCCGAGGCGGTCGTGACCGTACGGGCGGCCGGATCGACGGCGGTGGCCCGCTCCCGCAGCCAGCGCACCCCCGGCGGCATGACCTCCGCCTCGGTGCGCAGCGAGGACCGCAGCGGCGCCTGACCACCGCCGACCAGCGTCCACAACGGCTGGTACCAGTGCGTCTCGGAGGGCTCCAGCAGCGCGATGTCCCGGACACCGGCACGGCGTAACCGGGCGGCGACGGTGATACCGGCGGTGCCGCCGCCGACGATGAGGACCTGGTGGTGGGACGGGGCCGCGGGTGCGGGGGCCATGAACTCCTCCTGGAGGTGGTGGGGGTCAGGTGGGTCGGTGGGGTCGGGGTCGAGGTCGGGGGGGGAGGTCGGGGTCGGTGTACGGGGCGCGGGGCTACCAGAGACGGGGCAGCGCGGTGGCCGCCATGACGACGGCGAGGACGGTGACCAGGCAGGCGAAGGCCGTGGCCAGCACCTCGGGGCGCAGCCGCGTGGTGAGGCGGTTGCCGAGGTGACTGCCGACCGCCGCACAGGCCGCGAAACCGGCCAGCAGCGGCCAGTCCAGGGCACCGGTACCGGCCCGGGTGCCCAGCGCCGTAAGGGAGTTGATGAGGATGACAAGAAGCGAGGTGCCGACGGCGACCGGCATCTCCAGGCCCAGCACCAGCGTCAGCGCCGGTACGACGACGAATCCGCCGCCGACCCCGAAGAAGCCGGTGAGCAGCCCGACGGCGGACGCCGTCACAGCGAAGCGCGCGGGCCGCAGGGGCGCCCGGCGGGCGGCCCCGCCCTCGTCCTCGGCGGCGGCCGGGTCCGAGGAGTCCCGTAAGGGAACGGCCTTCGGCGACGGAACGGCCTCCCGTAAGGGAACAGCCTCTACGGGCTCCTTGGGGGACGGCTTCGGGGAGACCTCCGGGGACGGCCCCTCTGCGGGCTCCCGTAAGGGCACGGCCTCCGCGGCCTCCGCCGAGGACACCGTCCCCGCCGGACCCCGTAAGGGCACGGCAGCCGGGGAACTCCGTACGGAGGAGTCCTCCGCCGGGTCCCGTAGGGAGGAGCCCTCCACCGAGCCGCGTGACGGTGCACTCTCCCCCGGCCCCCGTAAGGGCCGCACGCTGTCCGTTGCCGTTGCCGTTGCCGTTGCCGTTGCCGTTGCCGCTGCCGCCCGCCGCTCGTGCCGCCCCCGTGTCACCAGCATCGCCGCCACCACGAGCAGCAGGCCCGCGAACGCCGCCATCAACACCGTGGGGTCCAGGGACGCGCTCCACCGGGAGCCGAGGTAGCTGCCCGCCGTACCCAGCGCCCCGAAGGCCGCACCGGCCGCCCACCGGACCCGCCCGGCCCGGCCGTGGCACCACAGCCCGGTCACCGCGCCGACCGTGACGACGACCAGCGCCCCCGCAGTCGCCTCGTGCGGCGACTGCCCCAGCAGATAGACGAGCACCGGCACCGCCAGCACCGAACCGCCGCCGCCGAGCGCACCCAGCAGCAGCCCGATCAGCAGCCCGCACGGCAGCGCCGCCAGGGCTATGAGGACGGACACGAGGCCCGCGGCGCGAGGGCGACCGCCCGGCTGTCATCGGACCACTCCGCGACGAAGGTGAACCGGTCGCCGCGCACCACCGTCTCGCGCCACTCCACCGGCCGTTCCCCGGCCTGCCCGAGCCGCTCGATGGCGAACGCCGCCTCCCGGTCGGCCAGCCCCAGCAGCCACGTCTGCCGGATGTCCGGCAGGAAGGGCTGAATCCGCTCCCGGCCACCGGTCACCTTCACCCCGCAGCGCCGCGTCAGCTCCCCGTAGAGCGAGGTGTGCCCGAAGTCGGCCTCCAGCAGCGGCTCGGCGACCTCGGCGGGCAGATAGGCGGTGTCATGCGCGAGCGGTTCGCCGTCCGCGAGCCGCAGCCGCTCCAGCACCACCAGCGGCGCCTCCGGGACCAGCCCCAGCTGCCCGGCGACCGTCCCGTCCACGGTCCGCTCCAGCCGCAGCACCTCACTGCGCTGCTCCACCCCCTGGCCCTCCAGCTCGCGGAAGAGGCTGTAGAGGGAACCCAGCGGCTGCTGTATGCGGCGGGTGTTCAGCCGGCTCGTCCGGCCGCGTTCGGCGATCACCAGACCGTCGGCACGCAGCTTGCGCAGCGCCTCCCGTACGGTGTGCCGGCTGACCTCGTACTCGCCGGTGAGCCGGTGCTCGGCCGGGAACTCCGCACGGAACGCGCCGGCCTCCATCCGGCGGCGCAGATCGGTGGAGAGCTGCGCCCACAGGGGCAGCGGCGAGCGCCGGTCCAGGGGGCGCGGGCCGTGCGCGCCGTGCGGCGGCTCGGTCGTCATGGTGATTCCTCCGCGGGCGTACGGGGGTTGGTCGCACAGTGCTGGTCGCTGCGCTGGTGGTCGTGGTGGCGCCGGAGCAACGAGGCCGCCGACACCGGAGGAGCGGTCAAACGAAGCGCGGCCCCGTTGGGGCGTCACGGAAACGCCATCCACCGAGCCGCTGAGGACGATCAAAGGCCGTATGGCCCACGCCGGTTGACGGGGCGTCCAGTACTGCCCGGCTTGTCGCCCGCCATCCGGCTACCTAATGTACGTACATCCGTGCATCCGCACAACGCACCCTGCCCGAACGGGCCCCGGCCGCCGCGCACGGGCCCCGCGCACCCCTGGAGGCCGACCGTGCACTTCGCGCAGTACTACCTCGACTGCCTCTCCCAGGCGTCGTATCTGATCGGCGACGAGACGACCGGACGCGCCGTCCTCGTCGACCCGCGCCGCGACATCGACGACTACCTGCACGACGCGGAAGCCGCCGGCCTGCGGATCGAACTCGTCATCGAGACGCACGTACACGCCGACTTCCTCTCCGGGCACCTCGAAATCGCGCGGGCCACCGGCGCCACCGTCGCCTTCGGGGAGGCCGCCGAAACCGGCTTCCCCATACGGCGGTTACGGGACGGTGAGCGCCTCTCGCTCGGGGCGGACGGCGGCGAGGGAGTCACCCTCACCGTTCTCGCGACCCCCGGGCACACCCTCGAATCCATCTGTCTGGTCCTGCACGAACACCCGGAGGACGACGTACCGTTCGGCGTGCTCACGGGCGACACCCTCTTCGTCGGCGACGTCGGCCGCCCGGACCTGCTCTCCGCCGCTGGGCACACCCCACAGGACATGGCCGCCCGTCTGTACCGCTCCCTGCACACCAAACTCCTGACCCTCCCGGACGCGACCCGGGTCTTCCCCGCACACGGCGCCGGCTCCGCCTGCGGGCGCAACCTCTCCAGCGAGACCAGCTCCACCATCGGCGACCAGCGCCGCCTCAACTACGCCCTCCAGCCCATGCCGGAAGCCGACTTCGTCCGCCTGATCACCGCGGGCCAGCCCGCCACCCCCGGCTACTTCGCCCACGACGCGGCCCTCAACCGCGACGGCCACCCCCTCCTGGAGCCCGGCCCACCGCCCGCCCTCACCCTGGATGAGGCCCTCACCGCTCGCGACCAGGGCGCCGCCCTCCTCGACTGCCGCCCGCTGGCCGACTACACCCGCGCACATCTGGCGGGCTCGCTCCACACGAGCCTGGACACCCGCTTCGCCGAGTACGCCGGCAGCGTGGTCGCCCCAGGCACCCCCATCGTGCTGCTCGCCACCCCCGGCACGGAGCAGGAAGCCCGCCTCCGCCTCGCCCGCATCGGCTACGACCACGTCCTCGGCCACCTCCCCGACCCGGCCGCCGTACTGGACCGCACACCCGAACTCAGCCGCAGCAGCCGACGCATCCACCATGAGGAACTGGCGGCGCACGGCACTGGGGTGGCACAGGGGGAACCGACGGCGGAGGGCTCGGCGGGCGGAGACCAGAGCGCGGGCCGCAGTGGCGCCCCGGCGGCCGATGCCGAATCCGTGGATGCCAGGCCCAGCGGCGTCGAACCCGCCGATGCCGAATCCGCGGATGCCAGGCCCAGCGGCGTCGAACCCGCCGATGCCGAATCCGTGGATGCAGAGGCCGTCGGCGCCGAACCCGTCGGCGTCCAGCTGATCGACGTCCGTAATCCGGCCGAATACGAGGCCGGCGCCCTCCCCGGCGCCCGCAATGTCCCCCTGGCCGGCCTGTCCGACCGCCTCACCGAACTGGACCCGGCCCGCCCGGTGGTCCTGTACTGCCGCAGCGGCAACCGCTCGGTGATCGCGGCAGCCCTGCTGGAGGCCCACGGCTTCACGGAGGTCTGTGACGTGATCGGTGGGTATGACGCGGCGGAAGCGGGTGCGGGAGCGGGGTAGTCGCGCGGGCGGCGGGGCTTCGGCTGCGGGGTGCGGGGGCACGCCACGCGCGTCACGGCCTCATTCAGACGAGTGCCTGACGTGCGCGATCGCCTTATCCCCGCCGGTCCGCCCTGGGTTGGCCTCCTGACCAGGGGCAGGGGGCAGAAGCCCGCCGGGGCGGGCCTGCCCGGGGCGCTTCGGCACAAGCTGCCGTACGCGACAAGCCAGCCCCCAAGCCCGCCCCAACACACCAGCACGAGCCGCCCCAAGCGAACGAGCAGCAGCCGGGCCCGCCCGCCCCAATCACGCCAGCGCGCCCCGCTCCACCCGAGCCCCCTACCCGCCCCACCACGAACCCAGCCCCCGCCCGACCAGCAGCGCACGTACGGAAGGCAACACAAGTGCCGCAGCAGCGGCCAGGCAGACAAGGGCGGGGAGGAGCAGAGACGGGCCGCCGCCGTCCCCCGCCGCCCCGGCGCCGGTGAGGGTGAGTCCGGCCCCCGCCGTGGTCGTCAGCACGGCCTTGGTCACGCCGGACGCCTCGCCCGCCCGCTCGCGGCGCACCACCGCCTGCGTGCCGGTGAGGGCCAGCCCGCCGGCCACCCCGAGCGCGACCGCGGCCGCCGTCGACGCGAGCAGCAGGGCGGGCGTGCCCGTACCGCGTGTGGCGGCCGCCAGCGCGATCCCCGCGGCGGCGAGGCAGAGCGCCATCACCGGCACCGCCGCCGCCGGACGCACCCGCCCGGCCAGGGGACCGCCCACGGCCAGCGCGCCCGCCGGGACGACGAAGAACACCCCCGCGTCCCGCACCGACCACCCCTCGCCCTGCTGAAGCGTCCACGGGACCACGTACAACAGCGCCACGGTCGCGGAGTTGGCGACCGCACCGGCCACGGTCAGTGCCACGTACGGGCGATTGCGGAACAGGGCGAGGTCCACCAACGGGGCGGGCGCGCGCCGCTCGGCCCGCACGAACAGCGCGCCCAGCAGCACCGCGCCGACCGCCCAGCCCCACGCCGTGAGGTGCTCCAGCCAGCGGGCCAGACAGGCCGGCACGCCCGTCGCGGTGAGCGCGCCGACGATGTCGAGGGACCTCCCGGCATCCGGATCGCGGGACTCCGCCGCCCGGCGGGCACACAGCAGCGCGGCCAGGGCGAGCGGCACCGTCAGCCAGAAGACGGCCCGCCAGGACACCGACCGGGCCAGCACACCACCGAGGAACGGGCCACAGACGGTGGCCAGTCCGGCCAGCCCCAGCGCACGGCCCATCGTCCGGCGTCCGCGCCCCGGCGGACAGGCGCGGGTCAGCAGCGCCAGCCCCGCGGGCATGATCAGGGCACCGCCCACGCCCTGCACCACCCGCGCCGCCACCAGCAGCGGCAGCGACGGCGCGAGCGCACACAGCGCGGCCGCGACACCGAAGAGCGCCAGCCCGCCCGTCAGCACCAGGCGCCGCCCGTACAGGTCGCCGAGACGCCCGGCGAGCGGCATCAGCGACCCCGCGGCGAGGAGATAGCCGCTGACGACCCAAGGGGTGCCCGTCGCGGAACCGTGCAGCGCGTCGCGGAGGACGGGCAGCGCCAAGTTCAGCGCGAAGGAGTCAAGTTGGACGCAGAACGCGCCGGTGGCGACGGCGGCCAGCGTCCAACGGGCCTGCGGCTCCAGGTAGGTGTGTGGTTCGGGTTCCGGCATGACGGGCATCGGGCCGCCTCTCACGGGTCCGCCTCTCGCGCCTGCGGAGGAAAACGGAAAAGGGAGGGGGAGAGGGGGATGGAGTGCACCGGAAAGGGGCAGGAACCCGGAGCGGGTTGCGCGCCCGGCCGGGAGGCCCGGAGCGACGAGCCGGGCGGCCGGGGCGGCAGCCCGTGCGGTGACCGCGAGGGCCGGGAGCGATCTGCTGCCGCGGAGGTGCGGGAAGGGGCGGCGCGGCCCCGTACAACGGACGTTCAGCGAACGTTGATCGGTGATCTCCATGCTGAACCGCATGTTGCGCCGTGTGACTTCAGAGCATGCAGATGACGCCCGGGAAGTGCAAGAACCGGAGGCGTCGCGGATCGCCCTCACCTGGAGTGGGGAGCCCGGACGTCAGGAGGAGCTGACGCACGGCATGCTCCTCGACCAGGCCGAACGCGCCGCCGCCGTACTCCGCCGGCTCGGCGTACGGGCCGGTGACCGGGTCGCGGTGCATCTGCCGCTGGTGCCCGAGTCGGTCATCGCCACGCTCGCCTGCGGCCGGCTGGACGCGATACGCACCACGCTGCCGGTCTCGTTGACAGTGCCCGAACTGGTCGCGCGGACCCGCGAGTCCTCGGCCCGGGTGCTGATCACGGCCGATGCGGCGTTCTGGGACGGCGCCGTACGGCCCGTGAAGGCCCTGCTCGACCACGCCCTGGCGCGGGGCAGCGCCTCGGGCCCCGCCGTGGACCGCACCGTCCTGGTCGTGAACCGCTGCTCGCGCCCGGTCTCCTGGAAGCCCGGACGCGACCTGTGGTGGCACGAGGCCCTGGGCGTACCGTCCGCCGGCCACTGACACCCCACCGGTCGCGAGCCGGCGGCCTCTCTCCCCGACGTAATGCGGCCCCTCCGGCACAGTGCGGGCCTCCGGCGCGGTGCGGCCCTTCGGGGAATCGCTACAGCTGGGCGCGGCGCGTTGTGAAGGACACGAGCGGCGCGAACGAGCACGGCGCTTCGGGCAGGTCCGGCGCGCGGGTCGAGGCGCTTCGGGTGGCGCGGCGCGGGGCGGGCGCTTCGGAGCGCGGCGACTGGGCGTAGGGCCGTTCCGGGGAGTGCCAGCGACTGCCTCGCCGTACGCCGCGAGTACCCGCCGTACGCCGCGATGAACAGCCACTCACAGCCACCCACAACCACCCACGGCCTCACCCACTCAGGCCACCAGAATCGAGCCATTCGCCTCATCCGCCCCTAGCGTGGAGCACGGCACAGCCCTCAGACGCCCCACCCGCCTCGGGCCGCGGCTCCGAAGGCAACCGGGCGCCGCCCCAGCGGAAAGGTCGCTGCCCCATGGCTCGTCATGAGTACGCACACCCCCGCCACCCCCTGCCCGGGAGCGACCGCAGCCGGCCGCTCAGGCGCCGCGGCTCACAGGGCCCGCCGACCAGGCCCCATGACGGTCATCGCCCGCACCCCATACCCACCCACGACAAGGGCCGCTAGGACAGAGGCCGTTCGTGTCCCACCCGGATCACACCGGACACCTGACGCGCCTCCCGTCCTCCCCCTCCCCCCCCGCCCTCCGCCCGCCCCGGCCCTCCGTCCCCCGCTCCCTCCCCCCGGCTCCCCTCGCGCCCGCCGCCGCCCCAGCGACTACGCCGCCCCCGCGCCCACGCAACCCCCGCCCTCACCGGTATCCCCGCCCCGCCGATATCCCGCCGCCAGGTCCCGTGGCCCGCAATGACACGATGGGGGAATGGCGACAAAGCCCGAAGAATCCTCCGAGTACCGGCCGACAGTTTCCGGGACGTGGCCGGAGGGTGCATCCCTGCATTCCGAGCTTCTCGCGGCGAAGAGCCTGGTTTACGACCCCTGTGGGTTCACCTGCTCGCAGCCGGTCCGGGAAGCGGAGAGCGCGGAGTACGCGGCGCATGAATTCACGCTCGACGGCTCCGACGTCAGGTATCGGGTCGCCAAGACCACCCCGACGAAGGTCGGGCAGTTCGTCACGGTGTGGAAGCGGAGCCCCGGCGGGCCGATTCAGCCCTTCGATTCCGGAGATGCGGTGGATCTCTTCGTCATCAGCTGCCGCGCGGACCAGAACTTCGGGCACTTCGTCTTTCCGCGTGAGGTGCTCTGTGAACGGGGCATCGTCTCCCGGAACGGCTCCGGCGGAAAGCGTGCCTTTCGCGTCTATCCGCCATGGGTGGAGACCACCAACCGGCAGGCCCGCACCGCGCAGGCGTGGCAGGTGAAGCACTTTCTGCCGATTCCCGAGGACGGTTCTCTCGACTCGGCTCGCGCACAGGCCCTCTATCACCCGTGACCGGCCGCCCGGGCCACCACGAGGGAATGCGCGTCCTCGCCCGGGGCTCGCCCTCGTGGCGCCCGGTACCACCGCCGAAGAGGCGCCATGGGCCCACGCCGAGCCGTGTCCGCTCCCGGCCCGCCCGTACCCTGGAGCCGTGAGCACCACCCCCGAACCCGCAGCGGCCGCCGAGCAGCCCGAGTCGGCCCCCGAGGCCGAGTCGGCCCCTGCACGCGGGCCGGCCCCCACACCCGAGTCGGCCCCCGAGCCCGCGCCGGCCCCCACGCCCCAGGACGCAACCGCCGCCGCCAACCCCGAGCAGCCTCCCGCCTCCCCCGCCGCACGCCCGGCGGCCTCCAAGGCCGCCGCGCGGCTGGTCTTCGACGATCCGCTGAGCCGGCAGTCCTCCGACGACACCGACCGCGGCTGGGGCGAGCGCCCGGCCGGGGGTGACAGCGCCGCCGACCTCGCCCGCTTCCTCGACGAAAAGCCGCCCCACCACCTCTGAGCGAGGCGACGGGGCGGCGTCTGCCGGCCGTGGGCGCCTGCTACTCGTGGGTCTTCTGTGTGCCGATGGTGCCCGAGGCGGACGAGGGCGCGGACGGCGAACCGGTGCGCTGGGCGAGCAGGGCGTCCCGGATCTCGATGAGCAGCTGGATCTCGGTCGGGTCCGCGGTGGCCGCCTCGACCTGCTGCTTGGCCGCCTGGCGTTCCTTCCACTTGTTGATCGGAAGGATCATGAGGAAGTAGACGACCGCGGCGGTGATCAGGAACGTCAGGGCGGCGCTGAGCACCGAGCCCCAGAGGATGTAGATCCCGTCGGCGAAGGCGCCCGTCTTGGGGTCCTTGGCGCAGGTGGCGGTCAGGCAGGACTGGTAGTGGTCGAGGTTCTGCGAACCGAGCGCGCCCACGATGGGGTTGATGATGCCCTTCACCACCGCGTTGACGATGTTGGTGAAGGCAGCACCGACGACGACCGCGACCGCGAGTTCGATGACGTTGCCGCGCATCAGGAATTCCTTGAATCCCTGAATGACGCCCTTGCTCTCGCTCACCTGACAGCCTCTTTCCCTGCTCACTGCGGACGGTGCACCCACACTCAGCACCGCAACTTACGTCAGGGCGGGGCGGGGGTGTCCAGTCGTGTGACACGAGCCATCGGGCGGCCGGTGCGTCGGCGCGGAACGGAAGGTTCCGGCGGAGTGGCCCGAGAACACGGACCCGGTGGACGGATACCGCGGTACCGGTGCGGTGGGCGCGCCCCCATTGGCGCGCGGCGGGTGCCCCGCCATGCGCGACAGTCTCACGGGGGCCGGGAGCAGAGGCCACTTGATCTTGGAGCATGATCACCGCCCTCCCGGCGCCGCCGGCGACGGGCAGCCGGGCGCGGGAGCGTCTCGTACGGCCCCGTACGACGCCCCGCCGGCCAGTGCCGCGGCGGTCATCGCCAGCCCGGCCGCCAGTAAGCGCTGCCGCGCGGTCCGCCCCCCTCGGTGCCTCCCGCCGCCGGCCCGTACCGGCGGGAAGTGCGGCACCTCACACGGCGGGGGAGCGGGGAGCGGCGGAGAGAGGGGATCGGGGCTGGTGAGGTGGGAGGCGCCGGCGGGGCCGGGGAAGGGGGGAGCGGGCGAGGTACGGAGCATGGTGGAACCGCCTGTGAGGTGGTGAGGTCGGTGAACCGCTGATCACCACCGTGCCGCACGACCTCGTCCGCCCGCTCCGGGCTGTGGACGGCCCCGTCGCTGTGGACAACTCGGCCACCCGGGAGGGGGAGGCCGAGCGTCCTGCGGCGGCGTTACGGCAGTTCGATGCCCAGGTCCCAGCCGGTGTGGGCGCCGGTGCACAGGCAGTCGCGGGCCGCGTTGTCGGGGAGGGCGGCGACGGCGTCGAAGAGGACCTCGCGCAGCCGGCCGACGTTCTCGGCGAAGACCCGGAAGACCTCCTCGTGGGAGACGCCCTCGCCGGTCTCGGTGCCCGCGTCCAGGTCGGTGACGAGGGACAACGAGGTGTAGCAGAGGCCCAGTTCGCGGGCCAGGACCGCCTCGGGGTGGCCGGTCATGCCGACCACGGACCAGCCCTGGGCGGCGTGCCAGCGCGATTCGGCGCGGGTCGAGAAGCGGGGGCCCTCGATGACGACGAGGGTGCCGCCGTCGACCGGCTCCCAGTCCCGGCCGCGGGCCGCCGAGAGGGCGGCCCGGCGTCCGGTGGGGCAGTAGGGGTCGGCGAAGGTCAGATGGACGACGTTGGGGACGCTGCCGTCGGGCAGGGGCTCGCCGTCGAAGTAGGTCTGGGTGCGGGCCTTGGTGCGGTCGACGAGCTGGTCGGGGACCAGGAGCGTGCCGGGGCCGTATTCGGGGCGCAGCCCGCCGACCGCGCACGGGCCGAGGACCTGGCGCACGCCGAGTGAGCGCAGTGCCCACAGGTTGGCGCGGTAGTTGATGCGGTGCGGCGGGAGATGGTGGCCGCGGCCGTGCCGGGGCAGGAACGCGACCTGGCGGCCGGCGACCTCCCCCACGAACAGGGAGTCGCTCGGGCGCCCGTACGGGGTGTCCACTGTGATCTCGGTCACGTCGTCGAGGAACGAGTAGAAGCCCGATCCGCCGATAACGCCAATCTCCGCGTCAGCCATGCCGGTCACACTATCGGGGCGCGGCAACGGGGGAGAGTGGCTGACGGAGACGAAAGAAGGCCGCAAGGCAACGGGCCCCGCCGTCGGTGACGGCGGGGCCCGGAGAAGCGCGGGTCAGGCGGCGGAGCTGCTGCCCGAGGACGAAGCGGCGGCCGGGGAGGCGGACTTGCTGTCCGAGCTGCCGGACGAGGAGCTCGACGCGTCCGAAGAGGAGCCGGACGAGTCCGAGGAGGACGTGCCCGAGGTGCTGGAGCTCTTCGCGGGGCTGCTGCTGGACGACGAGCCGCGGCTGTCGTTGCGGTAGAAGCCGGAGCCCTTGAAGACGATGCCGACCGCGGAGAACACCTTCTTGAGGCGTCCGTCGCAGCTGGGGCACTCCGTGAGCGCGTCGTCGGTGAACTTCTGCACCGCCTCGAGGCCCTCGCCGCACTCGGTGCACTGGTACTGGTAGGTCGGCACTTGACTTCCTCCTGGCACTCTCACTCGATGAGTGCTAACGACGCTCCATCTTGCAGTATTCCCGCCCGCCAGTCCACCGTGACCGGCGGACGGTGACCGACCCCACGCTCGGTCAGGCGCGCGCCAGCTCCCGTTCCCGGTCGTCGGAAACGGCCGGGACCCGGGCGTCGGCGCCCTGCGAGGGGACGCGGGAGGCCGCGGCCGGGGCGCGCGGCAGCAGGTGGGCGCGGAGCGCCAGCAGCACCACCAGGGCCAGCGCCGTACCGGCCAGCGGCACCAGGAACCCGGTGCTCGGCCCGAAGCGGTCCGCCAGCTGGCCGGCCGAGGTCGCCGCGGCCGCCTGGCCCAGCGCGACCGCGCCGGTCAGCCAGGTGAAGGCCTCGGTGCGGGCGGCGGCCGGCACCAGCGACTCCACCAGCGTGTAGCCGGTGATCAGGGCCGGGGCGATGCACAGGCCGACGACCAGGCCGACGGCACCCAGCAGCGGCACCGCGGTGACCGCCCACAGCGGGACGGTGGCCAGCGCCAGCAGCCCGTAGGCCACCAGCAGACGGCGCCGCGGGCCCACCTTCCAGGCGAGGGCGCCGCAGACGATCCCGGCGAGCATGTTGCCGCCCGCGAAGATCCCGTAGAGCACGCCGTTGATGCCGGGCTGCCCGATGTGCTCGGTGAACGCCGTCAGCGAGACCTGCATGCCGCCGAAGACCGAGCCGATGCCCAGGAAGGCCACGATCAGCACGCGGACACCGGGGATCGACAGCGCCGAGACGCGCGCCCCTTCGCCGGTCCGCGCCCGGTGCACCGCCGGCTGGCTGCGCCGCTGCGCGGCGAACAGCAGCCCGCCGGCCAGCGTCAGCGCGGCCTCGGCGACCAGCCCGGCCGCCGGGTGGACCCCGGTGCACAGCGCGGTCGCCAGCACCGGGCCGACCACGAAGGTGAACTCGTCGGTCACCGACTCGAAGGCGGCGGCCGTCGGCATCAGCGGGCTGCCGCCCAGCCGGGCCGCCCAGCGGGCCCGCACCATCGGGCCGACCTGCGGAGTCGAGGCACCCGTGGGGACCGCCACCGCCAGCAGCGTCCACAGGGGGGCGTGGGCGAGGGCCAGGGTGATCAGCGCCGCGACGCCGGCGACATGCGCCAGGACGCCGGGGATCAGCACCGCACGCTGCCCGAAGCGGTCGGCGAGCTTGCCGCTCTGCGGGGCGAACAGGGCCATCGAGACACCGGTGGTGGCGGACACCGCGCCCGCGGTGCCGTACGAGCCGGTGGTGGACTGGACGAGCAGCACGATGCCGATCGTCAGCATGGCGAAGGGCTGCCGGGCCAGAAAGCCGGGCAGCAGGAATGTCCATGCACCAGGGGTGCGGAGCAGTGGTCCGTATCCGGTACGGGTGTCCTTGACCGCGGATGCCACGGCCGGGCCTTTCTGCCGCCTGGTAGCGCCACCCGCGAGGTCCTCACGGGTACGCGCCGAGAGCTGTCCTCTCGCGCAGGACCGAGTGATACCGCGTGGTCCGCACCGGAGAGGTGGCTGCATGGGGCAGGGGGACCGCGGCCGCCGAGCGGTCGCGCCAGCTCTGCATCAGGCAGAGTTGGTTCGTCGATGTGCCTCTTCATACTACAGGCCGCAGCGCGTGAAGCCCTGGGATAGGCCAGGGCTTCACGCGGAATTCCTTGGTATCCGTGGAGAGATGCGGCACATTTCCGCGTCCCCCGCTGCGGCGCGGGGTCAGTGGCGGCTGTGGCCCCGCCCCGAGGGGCCGCCGGTTCCCAGCCAGCCGGCCAGTTTGCCGCCCTGGGAGACCGCCTGCAGCCGCCGCTCCGCCGCGTCACGCACCGGATCGGTCGCGACCACCAGCAGCTCGTCGCCGCGCCGCAGCACCGTCGACGGCGAGGGCACGAAGCTGGAGCCGTCCCGGACGATGAGGGTGACGGCCGCGCCCGCGGGCATCCGCAGCTCCCCGACCTCGACGCCGTGCATACGGGACGTCGGGCCGATCGAGGTGGACAGCAGATGGCCGCGCAGCCGCTCCAGGGGCGCCGACTCGATGCCCAGGTCGGCGGCCTCCTTGCCGTCGCCCAGCCGCAGCCGCCGGGCCAGCCAGGGCAGGGTCGGCCCCTGGACCAGGGTGTAGACCACGACCAGCACGAAGACGATGTTGAAGACCCGCTCGCTGCCCGGCACGTCGCCCACCATCGGGATGGTGGCCAGCACAATCGGCACCGCACCGCGCAGTCCGGCCCATGACAGCAGGGCCTTCTCCTGCCAGGGCACCCGGAACGGCAGCAGCGCCACGAACACGGACGTCGGCCGGGCCACCAGCGTCAGGATCATGCCGATCAGCAGCGCCGGGACGATGTCGTCGATCAGGTTGTGCGGGGTCACCAGCAGGCCCAGCAGGACGAACATGCCGATCTGGCCGAGCCAGCCCAGGCCCTCGGCGAAGCCGCGGGTGGCCGGGGCGTGCGGCAGTTTGGCGTTGCCGAGGATCACCGCGGCCAGATAGACGGCGAGGAAGCCGGAGCCGTGGGCCAGGGCGCCGGCCGCGTAGGCGGAGACCGCGATGGCCATGACGGCGATCGGGTACAGACCGGACGCGGGCAGCGCCACATGCCGCATGCCGTACGCGCCGAGCCAGCCGATGGCCAGGCCGATGGCGGCGCCGATCGCCAGCTCCAGGGCGATCTCGCCGAGCAGCGCGTACCAGTGCTCGACCGGTCCCGCGGTGGAGAAGGCGACCACGAGGATGACCACGGGGGCGTCGTTGAAGCCGGATTCGGCTTCCAGTACGCCGGTCAGGCGGGCCGGCAGCGGCACACTCCGCAGCACGGAGAAGACGGCCGCGGCGTCCGTGGAGGAGACCACGGCGCCGATCAGCAGCGCCTGGCGCCAGTCGAGCCCGGCCAGGTAGTGCGCTCCGGCCGCGGTGACCCCCACGCTCACCGCGACCCCGACCGTCGACAGCACCGCCGCCCGGGGCAGCGCCGGCTTGATCTCTTTCCACTTGGTGCCCAGGCCGCCCTCGGCGAGGATCACGACCAGCGCGGCATAGCCGAGGAGTTGGGTCAGCTCGGCGTTGTCGAAGATGACGCCGCCCGGACCGTCCTGTCCTATGGCGACGCCTATCCCCAGGTAGATGAGCAGGCTGGGGAGCCCGCTGCGCGAGGAGAGCCGTACCGCGGCGACCGCAATGAGCAGTACGAGCGAGCAGATCAGCAGGAGTTCGTTGAGGTGGTCGACAGTCAGGAGCTGATCCTTCCTCGCACGGGCGCCGGGGCGGGCGACTTTCCTTACCGTATCTAGTTACTGAGACTAACAATTTACCATTGCTTGAAGGTTGGATGTGCTGGCGGTGACTCCGCGTAGGGGTCGCCGAACCCGTGCGCCTATGGTTGCTCCAGCACTCCCACCCTGCCCCTCGAAGGACAGAGATGCCCGCCAACAAGTCCGGCCCAGTCCCCAGGAAGAAGAAGGGGCGGCGCGGCCGCCTCGTCGCGATCACGGTCGTGCTGCTGCTCGTGGCGGGCATCGGCTTCGGCGCGTTCTGGGGAGTCAGTACCGTCCGCGCGTCGTTCCCGCAGACCACCGGCTCACTCAAACTCCCGGGGCTGACCAACCCGGTGGACGTCACCCGCGACGCCCACGGCATTCCGCAGATCTACGCCGACACCGACGAAGACCTCTTCCGCGCCCAGGGGTACGTCCAGGCCCAGGACCGCTTCTGGGAGATGGACGTACGGCGGCACATGACCTCCGGCCGGCTCTCGGAGATGTTCGGCAAGAGCGAGGTCAAGACGGACTCCTTCCTGCGCACCCTCGGCTGGCACGAGGTGGCGCAGAAGGAGTACGACACCAAGCTGTCGCCCAGCACCAAGAAGTACCTCCAGTCCTACTCCGCGGGCGTCAACGCCTACCTCAAGGACCACAAGGGCTCCGCGCTGTCCCTGGAGTACGCGGCACTGGACTTCGAGAACGACTACAAGCCCGAGAAGTGGACCCCGGTCGACTCGGTGGCCTGGCTCAAGGCGATGGCCTGGGACCTGCGCGGCAACATGCAGGAGGAGATCGACCGGTCCCTGATGACCAGCCGCTTCACCCCCGCGCAGATCGCCCAGCTCTACCCGGCATACCCGTACAAGCGGAACAAGCCGATCGTCGAGGGCGGCGCGGTCGACCCCTCCTCCAAGGAGTTCAAGCCCGGCGGTTCGGCGAACGCCGCCCCGGCCGGTCCCGGCGGGGCCGCCGCGGGCCTCCAGGCACAGCTGTCCTCGCTGTCCAAGACGCTGGACAGGGTCCCGGCGCTGCTCGGCCCCAACGGCAACGGCATCGGCTCCAACTCCTGGGTCGTCTCCGGCGCCCACACCACCACCGGCAAGCCGCTGCTCGCCAACGACCCGCACCTGGCACCACAGATGCCCTCGCTCTGGTACCAGATGGGCCTGCACTGCCGGACCACCGGACCCAAGTGCAACTACGACGTCTCCGGCTTCACCTTCTCCGGTATGCCCGGCGTCGTCATCGGCCACAACCAGGACATCTCCTGGGGCATGACCAACCTCGGCGCGGACGTCACCGACCTGTACCTGGAGAAGGTCGGCGCCGACGGCTACTTCTACGACAACAAGCAGCGGCCCTTCATAACCCGCAGGGAGACCATCAAGGTCGCCGGCGGTGAGAGCCGCGACATCACCGTCCGGTCCACCAGGAACGGGCCGATCGTCTCCGACCGCGACGGCGAACTGGCCGGCGTCGGCAAGTCCGCCCCCGTCGGCAACGCCGCCCCGGACCGCGGTGACGGCTACGCCGTGTCGCTGCGCTGGACCGCGCTGAACCCCGGCAGGTCCATGGACGCCGTCTTCGAACTCAACCGCGCCAAGGACTGGAACGGCTTCCGCAAGGCCGCCGCGCACTTCGAGGTCCCGTCCCAGAACCTGGTCTACGCCGACACCAAGGGCAACATCGGCTACCAGGCGCCGGGCCGCATCCCGGTCCGCGGCAAGGGGGACGGCCAGTTCGACGGCACCTACCCGGCGCCCGGCTGGGACCCGAAGTACCAGTGGACCGGCTACATCCCGCAGCGGTCCCTGCCGTACGAGTACAACCCCCGGCGCGGCTACATCGTCACCGCCAACCAGGCCGTCACCGACGAGAAGTACCCCTACCTCCTCACCAAGGACTGGGGCTACGGCTCCCGCAGCCAGCGGATCAACGACCTGATCGAGTCGAAGATCAAGGCCGGCGACACCGTCTCCACCGACGACATGCAGACCTTCCAGATGGACAACAGCAGCGAGATCGCCCGGCTGCTGACGCCCTACCTGACGAAGATCGACATCAAGGACAAGTACGTCCGCGACGCCCAGCAGCTGCTGGAGGGCTGGGACTTCACCCAGGAGCCCGACTCCGCCGCGGCCGCCTACTTCAACGCCGTCTGGCGCAACGCCCTCAAGCTCGCCTTCGGCAACAAGATGCCCAAGGAGCTGCGCCCCGACGGACAGTGCCTCACCGTCCGCCCGGCCGACGAGACCGGCCCCGCCGACGAGAACGACAAGTACCTCCGCGAATGCGGCGAGCGGGCCGGCGACACCGCCCAGCCCGACGGCGGCGACCGCTGGTACGAGGTCGTCCGCGGCATCCTCGACGACCCCGACAACGACTGGTGGAAGACCGAGGACCGGCCCAACCGCCCCGGTGACAAGAACCGCGACCAGCTCCTCGCGCACGCCATGAAGGACGCGCGCTACGAGCTGACCTCCAAGCTGGGCAAGAACATCGACAACTGGAGCTGGGGACGGCTGCACCAGATGTTCCTGACGAACCAGACCCTGGGCACCGACGGACCCGGCATGCTGCAGGGCCTGTTCAACCGCGGCCCCTGGAACCTCGGCGGCGGTGAGGCCGCGGTCGACGCCACCGGCTGGAACGCCGCCGGCGGCTACAAGGTCACCTGGGTCCCGTCCATGCGGATGGTCGTCAACCTCGCCGACCTCGACAAGTCCCGCTGGATCAACCTCACCGGCGCCTCCGGGCACGCCTACGACGCGCACTACTACGACCAGACCGACAAGTGGGCCAAGGGCGACCTGCTGCCCTGGGCGTACAGCGAGAAGGCCGTCAAGGCGGCGGGCAAGGACACGCTGACGCTGTCTCCGTAGGGGCGCGCGGCGCACACGCCGCCACCTGGTGCACGCCAAGCCGTCGGGCGGGCCGGAGGACTCCGGCCCGCCCGACGGCTTTCCGGCTCCCTGGCCGGGACCGCGGTCCCCTCGCGGTCGCGCGCCGTCCAGGGCGGCCGGACCGCCCGCCCGTGGCCGGCTCAGTCCTCCGGACGCTCCCCGGGCGCCGTGAACCGGTGCACCCCCGACGGGGTCACCGCCGCATGCACCGGCCGGTCGTGCGGCTCGGCCGGCACCTCCGCCAGCACCTCCGCGTCGTACAGCAGCACCACCAGCGACGCCCGCGCACCGGCCCGCTCCAGCCGCGCCAGCACCCGGTCGTAGGAGCCGCCGCCGCGCCCCAGCCGCAGCCCGCCGCGGTCCACCGCGAGCCCCGGCAGCAGCACCACGTCCGCCTCCGTGACGGCCTCCGGGCCCAGCCGCGGCCCGTCCGGCTCCAGCAGCCCGCGGCCCGCCCGTACGAGGCTCCCGGCGCCCTCGTAGAGAGCCCAGTCCAGATCGTTGTCCGGCAGCAGCACCGGCAGCAGCACCTGCACCCCCTCCGCCCGCAGCAGATCGAGCAGGGCGCGGGTGGAGGGCTCACCGCCTATCGAGACGTACGCGGCGACCGTCGGCAGCGCCTCGGGGCGCGGGGCGACCGGCCACACCAACTCGTCCAGCTCCAGCGTGCGTCGCGCCAGCGCCTCGCCCGTCGCCGCGACGACATCCGGCGGCAACGCTCTCCTCACCTCCAGGAGATCCCGCCGCAACCTGCGCTTTCTATCGTGATTCACGCTCACTGTGTGCCCTTGCTCCCGCTCTCATGCTCTTTTCACCGGACCCTCATCATCGTTCCGATAGGGCCGGTTATGGTGTCGCGCATGACCCCATCGCACACACGGATCAGCAAGGCTGTCATCCCCGCAGCCGGCCTCGGCACCAGGTTTCTCCCCGCCACCAAGGCCACGCCCAAGGAGATGCTCCCGGTCGTCGACAAGCCCGCCATCCAGTACGTGGTGGAGGAGGCCGCCGCCGCCGGGCTCTCCGACGTCCTGATGGTGACCGGCCGCAACAAGCGCCCCCTGGAGGACCACTTCGACCGTAATTACGAACTCGAGGAGGCGCTGCACCGCAAGGGCGACGAGTCCCGGCTCGCCAAGGTGCAGGAATCCAGCGACCTGGCGACCATGCACTACGTACGCCAGGGCGACCCCCGCGGTCTGGGCCACGCGGTGCTGTGTGCCGCACCTCACGTGGGCGACCAGCCCTTCGCGGTCCTGCTGGGCGACGACCTGATCGACCCCCGTGACCCGCTGCTGGCGCGCATGGTCGAGATACAGGAGCAGTACGGCGGCTCCGTCATCGCCCTCATGGAGGTCGACCCGGCGCAGATCCACCTCTACGGCTGCGCGGCCGCCGCCCCCACCGGCGACGACGACGTGGTGGCCGTCTCCGACCTGGTCGAGAAGCCCGACCCGGCCGAGGCCCCCAGCAACCTCGCCATCATCGGCCGCTACGTCCTCGACCCGGCCGTCTTCGAGGTGCTGCGCAAGACCGCCCCGGGACGCGGTGGCGAGATCCAGCTCACCGACGCCCTCCAGGCGCTGGCCGCCGACCCCTCCCTGGGCGGCCCGGTGCACGGCGTGGTCTTCAAGGGCCGCCGCTATGACACCGGCGACCGCGGCGACTATCTGCGTGCCATTGTCCGACTGGCATGCGAACGTGAGGACCTGGGCCCGGACTTCCGGACCTGGCTTCGCAGTTACGTCACCGAGGAGATGTGAGACGTTGAACCACGCCACCGGCCGGACCAGCCACCAGGACCGTGTCTGGTCGGTGGCCGAGCACCTCGACGACGTCCTGGCGAAGATCGCCCCGCTGGACCCGATCGAGCTGCAACTCCTCGACGCCCAGGGCTGCGTCCTGGTCGAGGACATCACGGTCCCCGTCGCCCTGCCGCCCTTCGACAACAGCTCCATGGACGGCTACGCGGTCCGGGCCGCCGATGTCGCGGACGCCACGGAGAGCGCCCCGGCCGTCCTCACCGTCATCGGTGACGTCGCGGCCGGCAGCGGCGCACTTCCCGCCATCGGGCCCGGCCAGGCCGCCCGCATCATGACCGGTGCCCCGCTGCCGCCCGGCGCCGAGGCCGTCGTCCCCGTCGAGTGGACCGACGGCGGTACGGGCCAGGGACCGGCCGCCACGATGCGCGCCCACAGCGCCGCCCCGCAGGACGCCGGCGGCGAGGTCCGCGTCCACCGCCCGGCCGCCGCCGGCGCCCATGTCCGCACCCGCGGCAGCGACGTCACCGAAGGCGAGCAGGCGCTGCGCGCGGGCACCGTCCTCGGCCCCTCCCAGATCGGCCTGCTCGCCGCCGTCGGCCGCGGCACGGTCCGGGTCCACCCGCGCCCCCGCGTCGTGGTGCTGTCGACCGGCAGCGAACTGGTCCAGCCCGGCGAGGCGTTGGGCCCCGGCCAGATCCACGACTCCAACAGCTTCCAGCTCACCGCGGCCGCCCGCGACGCCGGAGCCATCGCCTACCGCGTCGGCGCCGTCGCCGACGACGCCGAGACCCTCCGTGCCACCCTGGAGGACCAGCTCATCCGGGCCGACATCCTGGTCACCAGCGGCGGCGTCAGCGTCGGCGCCTACGACGTCGTCAAGGAGACGCTGGCCGCGCTCTCCGCCGAGGACGGCGCCGTCGAGTTCCGCCGGCTCGCCATGCAGCCCGGCAAGCCCCAGGGCTTCGGCCTCATCGGCCCCGACCGCATCCCGCTGCTCGCCCTGCCCGGCAACCCCGTCAGCGCGTACGTCTCCTTCGAGCTGTTCGTCCGCCCGGCCATCCGCGCCCTCATGGGCCTGCCCGAGGTCCACCGCCCCACCACTCCCGCCCGGTGCACCGAGGCCGTCGCCTCCTCGCCCAAGGGGAAGCGCCAGTTCCTGCGCGGCTCCTACGACGCCGAGGCCGGCACCGTCACCCCCGTCGGCGGCGCCGGCTCCCACCTGATCAAAGCCATGGCGCACGCCAACGCGCTGATCGTCGTCCCCGAGGACACCACCGAGGTCCCCGCGGGCGAGGAGGTGGACGTCGTCCTGCTCGGCTGATCCGCTGCCGCCGGGGGTACGGTGTCGTCCCACAGGCGGCAGTTTGGTACCGGGAGAACGATGAGCAGCGGCCAGCAACACCTCACCCATCTCGACGCGGCCGGCGCGGCGCGGATGGTCGACGTCTCCGCGAAGGACGTCACCGCCCGTACCGCCCGTGCCCGTGGCCGCGTCCTGGTGTCCTCGCAGGTCATCGAGCTGCTGAGGGGCGAGGGAGTGCCCAAGGGCGACGCCCTGGCCACCGCCCGGATCGCCGGCATCATGGGCGCCAAACGCACCCCCGAGCTGATCCCGCTCTGCCACCCGCTGGCCGTCTCCGGCGTCAAGGTCGACCTCTCCGTCACCGACGACGCCGTCGAGATCACCGCCACCGTCAAGACCACCGACCGCACCGGCGTCGAGATGGAGGCGCTGACCGCCGTCTCGGTCGCCGCGCTCACCGTCGTCGACATGGTCAAGGCCGTCGACAAGGCCGCGGTGATCTCCGACATCCGCGTGGAGGAGAAGACCGGCGGCAAGTCCGGCGACTGGAGCCGGTCATGACACCCGCCCGCGCCCTGGTCGTCACCGCCTCCAACCGGGCAGCGGCCGGTGTCTACCCCGACAGGGGCGGCCCGCTGCTCGCCGAGGGCCTGGCCGCCATGGGCTTCGAGGTCGACGGCCCGCAGGTGGTGCCGGACGGCGAGCCGGTGGAAGCCGCCCTGCGCGGCGCCGTCTCCTCCGCCCGCTACGCCGTCGTCCTCACCACCGGCGGCACCGGCCTCTCGCCCACCGACCGCACCCCCGAGGCCACCCGCCGGGTCCTGGACTACGAGGTCCCCGGCATCCCCGAGGCGATCCGCGCCGCCGGCCGGACGAAGGTCCCCACCGCCGCGCTCTCCCGCGGCCTGGCGGGCGTCGCCGGTACGACCCTGATCGTCAACCTCCCCGGCTCCACCGGCGGTGTCCGCGACGGCCTCGCCGTCCTCGCCGAGCTGCTGCCGCACGCCGTCGACCAGATCCGCGGCGGCGACCACCCCAGACCTTCCGGGAGCCCGAGCTGAACGCGCCCTGGCCCTGGCCGGTGATCCTGACGGACGGCGAGGTCACCCTCCGCCCGATAAGGGTGCGCGACCAACGGGCCTGGCGCGAGGTCAACCGCCGTAACCGCGACTGGCTGCGCCCCTGGGAAGCCACCATCCCGCCGCCCCCGCCCGGCCTCGCCCCGCCGCACCGTCCGACGTACCGTCAGATGGTCCGCCATCTCCGTGCTGAGGCACACGCCGGCCGGATGCTGCCGTTCGTCGTCGAATACCGCGGGCAGCTCGTCGGCCAGTTGACCGTCGCGGGCATCACCTGGGGCTCCATGTGCTCCGGCCATGTCGGTTACTGGGTCGACCAGGACGTGGCAGGGCGCGGGGTCATTCCGACGGCCGTGGCGCTCGCCGTCGACCACTGCTTCCGGACCGTGGGCCTGCACCGCATCGAGATCTGTATTCGCCCGGAGAACACCCCCAGCCGCCGGGTGGTCGAAAAGCTCGGGTTCCGCGACGAGGGCATCCGCCCGCGCTACCTCCACATCGACGGCGCCTGGCGCGACCACGCCGTATTCGCGCTCACCGCGGAAGAGGTGCCCGAAGGCCTGCTCAGCCGCTGGCGGCGCGGGAATCCCCGCACGCCCGGCGCATCCCACAAATAAAATAAATGTTCGAATGTATTCGCCGGTTGACCGGATTGGCGGAGGTGCTGATCTCTACGATCACAAAAAAGTTCGAGATATCAGCCAGATCGTGCGACACACCGGCCCAATTGGCGGATGGCCCCCTGCAAACCCCTCTACCGTGTGAGTTGTGAGAAGCAGCGGCCTCATCTACGCAGTCATCGTCGGGGCCTGGGCCGCCTATTTGGTGCCGATGTGGCTCCGTAGGCAGGACGAGCTCAACGAGGCCCGTCCGACCGAGCGCTTCAGCACCGCCATCCGGCTGCTGTCCGGACGCGCGGCGATGCAGCGCCGCTACGACAAGCGGCACGGGGAGTACCCCGCCGACGATGCGGGCGACGAAGCGGACCCGGACGCTCCGGCCGACGAGGCCGCCGCCCGGTCCTTCGGCGACCCCGCTCCGGCCGAGGCCGGCCACACCCGGGTGCAGGCCACCCCGCCGCGCCCCTCCGCCGCCGAGCGGACCAAGCGCGCCAAGGTCCTCGCCCGCCGCCGGCGCACCACCACGGTCCTGTTCCTCACCTTCACCATCGGCGCCGTCGTCGCCGCGGTCGGCGGTCTCCCCTTCCTCTGGGCCCCCGCCCTCCCCGCCCTCCTCCTGACCGCCTACATCGTCTACCTCCGTATCCAGGAGCGGCGGCGCTTCACCTTCACCATGGACCGGCGCAAGGCGGAGGCGGCGGCCCAGCGGCTGCGGGAGGGCAGACGCCGCCCTCAGCAGGCGGCCGAGCAGCCGCCCGCCGACGAGCACCCCGTCGAGGCCCACGCTGACGCCCCGGCCGACCCCGCCCCGGAACCGCCCCGCCCCGCGACCCCCGCCCACACCGCGGGCCGCCGCGCCCTGGTCGAGGAGACCGACCACGCCGAGTGGGTCGACCAGCAGCGCGAACGCGAGCGCCCGCGCCCCGCCGACGGCACCTGGGAGCCGGTCCCGGTACCCCTGCCCACCTACGTCACCGCCCCGGTCGCCCCGCGCGCCACCAGCCACGTCGACCTGGACGCCGACGACGCCTGGAGCTCCGCCCGCTCCAGCGCCGCCGCGGACCGCCCTCACCACGACCCCCAGGCGGACCGCCCCACCCACCCCGGCCGCCGCACCCGCGGCCGCACCCCCCTCTTCGACCAGTACGAGGACGAGGACCGCCCCCGCGCGGCGAACGAGTGACAGCCCTCCGCTGACCAGCACCGGAAGCGATTTCCGAGCACCGCGACCGAGATGCTAGAGTTTCACTCGTCGCAAGGGCCTGTGGCGCAGCTGGTAGCGCACCTCGTTCGCAACGAGGGGGTCAGGGGTTCGAATCCCCTCAGGTCCACGTGATGAACAGTTCGCGGGTTGGCCCCCGAACTGTTCACGAGATCCCGGTCAGACGGTCACCGTCTGACCGGGATTTCGGCGTTTCGGCCTCGATTAATGCGGAAGTCGGTCCATCGGGGCTCCGGGAAGCGCGGCTTCGCCGCCCGGAGTTGATCGGGGGTGGAGATGCCGACATGCCGAGGGGGACCGCAGGCATGGAGGCAGAGCCTGATCCTCACGGCACGCGGACGGGGCGTGGTGGTTTCCCCGTCCGTCTTGGCGGAGGGCTTCCGCTCGTGAGGACGCAGTGCGCCGTGGGCGGGCGGGCCTGCCTGATGCTCCGCGTGCAGAACTTTGCAAGGTCCCTGCAATGGCGGGCGCTCACGATGAGAGACGTCCGTCGTACGAAGGTCGTGGTTGCTCGGCCCGACCGCTTCCGGAAGGGGCATGGGTGAGCATTGTCGAGGAAGACCTGCTGTGCCGGTCCGCCGGGCCGCACGCACTCGCTCCCCCGGAGCAGCCGCCCGGACTGCGTGCCAGGGTGGCCGAACTGACGGCGGTGCGCGAACGTGTGCTGGCCGGACCGAGCGCAAAGGCCACCGAGGCGCAGAAGAGGAAGGGAAAGCTGACGGCGCGTGAACGCCTGGAACTCCTCTTCGACAACGGCGCGTTCACCGAGACCGAAGGGTTCCGCCGGCATCGGGCCACTGGTTTCGGCCTGGAGGACAACCGGCCGTACACGGACGGTGTGATCACCGGCTGGGGCCGGGTCTGGGGCCGCGAGGTCTTCGCGTACGCCCATGACTTCCGCATCTTCGGTGGGGCCCTCGGTGAGGCGCACGCGCAGAAGATCCACAAGGTGATGGATCTGGCGGAAAAGGCCGGCGCCCCGATCGTGGGGCTGTGCGACGGTGCCGGTGCCCGTATCCAGGAGGGGGTAACGGCGCTGGCCGGGTACGGCGGTATCTTCCAGCGCAATGTCCGCAACTCCGGAGTGATTCCGCAGATCAGTGTGATCATGGGGCCGTGCGCGGGCGGCGCCGCCTACAGTCCGGCGCTGACCGATTTCGTCTTCATGGTGCGCGGCACCTCGCAGATGTTCCTGACCGGGCCGGACGTGGTCCAGACGGTCACCGGTGAGCGGATCACCCAGGACGGCTTGGGCGGCGCGGATGTGCACGCGGGCCGCTCCGGTGTGGCGGGTTTCGCGTATGACGACGAGGAGAGCGCGCTGGAGGACGTGCGGCATCTGCTGTCGTACCTGCCTGCCAACAACCGTGAGCGGCCGCCCGTCGTACCGGTCGGCGACTCGGCGAAGCGGCGCACCGACGCGCTGCTCGACCTGGTGCCCGCCGACCCCCACCAGGCGTATGACATGCGCCGGGTCATCGAGGAGATCGCCGATGCCGGAGAGTTCTTCGAGGTCCACGAGGCGTGGGCGCCCAATGTGCTGTGCGCGCTGGCCCGGCTGGCCGGCCAGGTGGTCGGGATCGTGGCCAACCAGCCGCTGGCCATGGCCGGGGTGCTGGACATCCACGCCTCCGAGAAGGCCGCGCGCTTCGTCCAGTTCTGCGACGCCTTCAACATCCCGCTGGTCACCCTCATCGATGTGCCGGGCTTCCTGCCGGGTGTCGATCAGGAACACAACGGTGTGATCCGGCACGGAGCAAAGCTCCTGTACGCGTACTGCAATGCCACCGTGCCCCGGGTCTCCCTGGTCCTGCGCAAGGCTTACGGAGGCGCGTACATCGTGATGGACTCCCGGTCGATCGGGACTGATGTAGCGCTGGCCTGGCCGACCAACGAGATCGCCGTGATGGGTGCCGAAGGCGCGGCCAACATCGTCTTCCGGCGCGAGATCGCTGCTTCTCCTGACCCGGAGGCCACCCGTCGCCGCCGTATCGAGGAGTACCGGCGTGAGCTGATGCATCCCTTCTACGCTGCCGAACGCGGCCTGGTCGACGACGTGATCGACCCCGCTGAGACCCGGTCGGTGTTGATCGACGTGCTCGCCATGCTGCGCGGGAAACACGCCTCCATGCCGAGCCGCAAGCACGGGAACCAGCCCCAGTGAGCCCGCGGGCCGAGGAGGCATCCGTACGAGAACTGCTCGCGGCCGGTTCCTGGCGGATCGTCAGGGGCGACCCCACCGCGGAGGAGGTGGCGGCGCTGGTGGTGGCGCTCGGCACGGTGCTGTCCCTGAGCGCCGGAGCACAGAGCGGGACGGCGCACACCATCGTGAACGGCGCGCGGCACGGCGCTCCCTGGCATGCCCCGACTCCCGCGAACGGGGCGGCAACGGCTACGTCGTGGGCCGCGGGGCCGCGGCCCGGATGGCGGATGGCGGCATGAACGGAATGGGTGGCGGACTGCGCTGGTTGACCGCGGGGGAGTCCCACGGCCCCGCTCTGGTCGCGACGCTGGAGGGGCTTCCCGCCGGTGTTCCGATCACCACGGAGGCGGTGGCGGACGACTTGGCCAGGCGGCGGCTGGGCCATGGGCGTGGCGCGCGCATGACGTTCGAGCGCGACGAGGTGACCTTCCTCGGCGGGGTGCGGCACGGCCGGACGCTGGGGTCGCCGGTCGCGGTAGTGGTGGGGAACTCGGAGTGGCCGAAGTGGGAGCGGGTGATGGCGGCGCATCCCGTGGAACCGGCGGAGCTGGCCGCACTCGCGCGCAACGCGCCGCTGACCCGGCCCCGGCCGGGCCACGCTGACCTGGCGGGGATGCAGAAGTACGGGTTCGCTGAGGCGCGTCCGGTGCTGGAGCGGGCTTCCGCGCGGGAGACTGCGGCCCGGGTGGCACTGGGCGCGGTCGCCCGGGCGTATCTGAAGGAGACGGCCGGGATCGAGGTCGTCTCGCACGTGGTGGAGCTGGCGTCGGTGAAGGCGCCACACGGTGGATATCCGGCCCCGGCCGATGTGGCGAGGCTGGACGCACATCCGGTGCGCTGCCTGGACCCGGACGCGGGCAGGGCGATGATCGCGGAGATCGACCGGGCCCACCAGGAGGGTGACACGCTGGGTGGTGTGGTCGAGGTGCTGGCCCATGGTGTGCCGGTCGGCCTCGGCTCCCATGTGCACTGGGACCGCCGGCTGGACGCGCGGCTCGCGGCGGCCCTGATGAGCATCCAGGCGATCAAGGGCGTAGAGATCGGGGACGGCAATGCCCTGGCCCGGGTGCCTGGTTCCCGGGCCCACGACGAGATCAGGGCGACCCGAGACGGCATCAGGCGCGCATCGGGCCGCTCCGGCGGTGTGGAGGGCGGTCTGACGACGGGTGAGGTGGTGCGGGCACGTGCGGCGATGAAGCCGATCGCCACCGTGCCGCGCGCGCTGGCCACGGTGGATGTCGCGACGGGAGAGGCGGCCACGGCGCATCACCAGCGCTCGGACGTGTGCGCCGTGCCGGCCGCCGGGATCGTGGCGGAGGCGATGGTCGCGCTGGTCCTCGCGGATGCGGTGGCGGAGAAGTTCGGCGGTGACAGCGTGCCGGAGACCCGCCGCAACGTGCAGTCGTACCTCGACCACCTTCGGATCCGGTGAGCGGGCCGCCGGTCATGGCACGAGCCGGCGGGGTGCCGCCGTCGTCCGTACACGGTCCGGCTCATGGGGGGCGCTGCGTGTGGCTGCGGCCTGCCGCAGGGCACCCGGCGGGACGGGACACCACGGCGGCTGCACCGTGATCCGTCGTGGAGTTCGTCAGCTTGCCTCGTGTGCGGGTTTCTTGATCTGGGGGAGGGCGGCCTCGATGATCTCCTCCACGCGCGTGGTCAGATCCGCGCGGTTGTTGAGCCGCCATGAGATGTGTTGCATCCCGAAGAACGCCGCGACCAGGACCCGCCCCAGTACCTCGGGTTTGCACGAGGCCGGCAGCTCCCCGGCTTCCTTGGCCTCGCCGAGCAACTCGGTGATCGATTCGGTGAAGCCGTCGAAGGGCCGTGGCAGGGTGGCGTCGATGAGTGACGACTCGATCTGCAGACGTGCCCCCGCCTGGATGATCGTGTCGTCCCGGAAGGCGGCGGCCGTACGGTGCAGCAACTCGGCGACGGCTTGCACCGGCGGCAGTCCGGCCTTCCGGACCTTCTCGGTGATCAGCGGAAGCCGCTGGTAGAACTCCTCGGCGACGGCCACCGCCAAGGCTTCCTTGTTCGCGTAGTGGAAGTAGACGGCGCCTTTCGTCATCCCGGTCAGCTCGGCGACATCGAGCATGGTCACAGCGGGAAACCCCCGCTCCGCGAACGCGGTCGCGGCAGCGCTGAGGACTTGTTCCCGTGTGCGGACGGCCCGCTCCTGCTTGAGCTCCCGTGGCTTGCTGCCCTTGGCCGGGGCCCGGCGCAGCGGCTTGTCTGCGGCTTTCACAGTGCTCCTCTTCATGGCGCTGTTCTCGCGTGCTGCCTCCATCGTCCGTTGCGCGAAGGGGCATTGCAATATTCCTTCTCGAAGGTATATTTTTTCGCTGTGTCGGCCGGCCGGCACAGGAACGATCCACACAGCGTTCACCACGGGGCTATGGGGGAAAACGTGCTCAACGGTTCAAGTGTGGCTGGATCAGAGTTACCCGAAGTGACGGAAGGGGGGTCCGTCGGCGGCTGGTCCGTCGGTGTCGCGCGACCTCTTGAGTACCTCCGGCCTGTGCCGCGCACCCTCGTGCACCGTGCGGCCACGACCGAGGTCTTTTTGACCGACGCGGTCAAGGTCGGGGATGACGCCTTCCTGGTGGCCGCCCAGTGGCCCCGGGACCACTCCCTTTACCATCCTGACCTGTCCGGCCGCACCGATCCGCTGCTTTTTGCGGAAACGATTCGACAGGCGCTCGTCTATCTCGCGCACGAGTACTACGACGTACCGCACGGCCACCGGTTCGTGGCCTATGACCTCGATTTCCAGATCACGGACGCCTCCGCGCTGCGGGTGGCGGGGGCGCCGCATGCCGTGGTGCTCCAGGCGCGCTGCGCCACCGTGGGGCACCGGCCCCCGCGCCGCCACGGCCTGCGCATGGAGGTCGTGTTGACGGTCGACGGCGAGGTCTGCGGTCGTGGCGGTTTCCGTTTCGTCGCCGTGGACGAGCGCGTCTATCGCGCCCTGCGGGCCCGTAACTCCGTGCCGGGCGACCACGTCGCCCCGGCGTCATCGGGCACCGGCGGCTCCGCCACGAGCGTGTCGGCGGAGGCTGTCGGCAGGCTCCGCGGCAAGGACTGTGTGCTGGAGCGGAGGGAGCCGGGCGGCGAGTGGAGGATGCGGGTCGACACGGATCACGCGATCCTCTTCGACCACCCCAGCGACCATCTACCGCTCATGGTCGCCATGGAGGGATTCCGTCAGCTGGGCCATCTGCTCACCCATGACGACCCGTCAGGAAACCTGGGTCAGGCGCCCGCCGCCCCGCACACCCTTGTCTCGTGTGCCGTCACGTGCCACCTCTTCGCCGAACTGGACCTGCCGGTATCCCTGGCCGTCCGGGACGACCGCCGGATGGCAGGGGCGCGTCGGCTGCGAGTGGACGCGGTGCAGTGCGGCCGGGTGATCGCCGACTCCACGATGGTGTGGGCCGAGCCGCTGCCCTGATCGGCGCCCCGCTGACCACTGTCAGCGCTTGCGCAGGGCGGGAGCCAGGATGTCCCACATCTCGCGGACCCGGCTCGGCAGTTCCTTCCAGCCCGAGACGGGCGCCGTGCAGTGCGCGCCGAAGAGTACGGCGAGCAGGAGATCGGCGACCGTCTCGGGGGGGAGTTCCGGGCTGATGTCCTGCTCGCGCTGGGCGTCGCCCACCAGGCGCACCGTGTGGTCCCGCAGCTGGGAGAGCACCGCCGGCGGCTCCGCTCCGGCCTTCGCGCTGTCCAGCGCCAGCCGCAGCGCAGCGGTGACACGGATATCCGTGTGGAGTCGGTCGGCGAGTGAGAACGTCAGGGAGCGGAGCTTTTCCCACGCTGGGGCATGCGGGTCGTCCGCGCTGTCGGCCAGCGTCCGAACCGCTTCGTCCAGCCGTTCCACCAGGGCCGCGGCGAGTTCCTCCTTCGACGAGAAGTGGCCGTACAGGGCCCCTTTGGTGAGGCCGGTACGCTCGGCGACCCGCTGCAGGTTCGTGTTGGGGTAGCCCTGCTGGGCGAACTCGAAGGCCGCCGCGTCCAGTACGCGCTCGTATGTCTGCAAAGACCGTGCTTGCTTCCCGGCCATCCGTTCTTCCCTTCTATGGCCCGCCTCTCTAAAGATACCTTCACGCAGGAATTTTCCTTGCGTGGAAGTCGGCAGGCCTTCGCCGTGATGAAGGGCATCAACCCATCTCAACCTTCACAGGAGTTCAAGCGATGACTGCGCTCACCCAGTCCTCTGTCCTCGGTGTTTCCCGTGCCCTCCCTGATTCCCCGGGAGGGATTTCCGCGGCTGATGCCGCCGCTGTGGCCTCCTGCGGCGTGGCGGCCGCCGAGCGGGAGCGGCGCATCGGCGCGCTGACCGCGCAGGCCCTGACGGAGGCCGGGTTCGCCCGGCACTTCGTGCCCCAGCGCTGGGGCGGCGGTGAAGGGGCTTTCACCGAGCTGTTCGACGCGACCGTCGAGGTGGCCGAGGGCTGTGCGTCAGCCGCCTGGTGCGGGGCGCTGTGGGCGGGGCACGGCAGATTCGCCGCGTTCCTGCCCGAGGAGGGGCAGCGGGACCTGTGGGGGGAGTCCCCCGATGTGCGGATCTCGGCCGCGGTCGTGCCTCCCGCGGGCAGCGCGGAGCCGGTGGACGGGGGCTGGCGCGTGCAGGGCACCTGGCGTTTCGCCAGCGGGGTGGATCACGCCGACTGGCTGCTGGTCGCCGTACCGGAGCCGTGCGAGACGGGCGGGCAGGCGCTGGTCTTCGCCGTGCCGCGCGAGGAGTTGCGGATCGTGGATTCCTGGAACAGTGTCGGGCTGCGTGGCACGGGCAGCCACGAGGTCGTCCTCCGGTCGGTCGTCGTTCCGGAGCGGCGCTCCTTCGGGATGGCCCGGATGATGAGTGGAGACGCGCGGCCCGGGCGGGCCCGCTGCTACGCGGCCCCCGCCCAACTGGTCGGCGGAGTACTGATGATGGCCCCGGCGCTGGGGGCGGCCCGGCGTGCGCTGCGGGTCTGGAGTGAGCTGGTCGTGGGTAAGGCGGCCAAGGGCACCGCCGACTTCGCCGTTCCTGTGTGGGAGGCGCTGGCCCGTTCCTCGGCCGAACTGGACGCCGCCGCACTGCTGTTGCGCGAGGTGGTGCGCCGTGCGGACGCCGAACCGAGAGCCGAGGGGGGCGTCGCGCACGGCCGGCGGGACGCCGCCGTTGCCGCGGAGCTGGTGGTCAACGCCGTCGAGCGGCTGTTCAGGACCGGCGGTTCGCACGGCGGTCATGCCGAGGGGGAACTGCAGCGCGCCTGGCGGGACGTGCACACCGCCACCGGACACGCGGCGCTTCGGCTGGGGGCAGCGGCGGAGGCGTACGGCCGGGCGACGGCCGCGGTGCTGTCGCAGGGACGGTGATCCGGTCGTGACCATGTGGGGGGTGGTGGCGGCCGGGCCCTTGGCTGTGGGCGGGGTGCGCCCTTCCGCGTTGGTGTTCTGTGATGTGGACGAGACGTTGATCGGCTGCAAGAGCCTGCTCGACTTTCTCCTTTTCCATTTCACCGAACGCTACGGCGCCAGCGGGGCGCGCCACAGCGGCGCCGTCGTCGACGCGCTGCGCGCACAGCAGGACGCGGGGGCATCGCGCGAGGAAGCGAACCGCAGCTTCTACCGGGGCTGGGCGGGCGAGCGGGCCGCCACGGTCGCCGCTTCGGGGCGGCGCTGGTATGCGCAGCGCTCGTGCGACCCGGACTTCTTCCGGCCGTACACCCGGGCCGCGTTGCACGCGCACCGCGCCCGTGGTGCCGTCGTCGCCCTCGTCTCCGGCTCGTTCCCGGCAGTGCTCGATCCCATCGCGGCAGCGGTCGGGGCGGACCATCTGCTGTGCGCACGTCCGGAGGTGCGGGGCGGCGTGCTCACCGGCGACCTGGTCGGCGGGCCGGTCATCGCCGAGGGGAAGCGTCGGCTCGTGAGGGAGCTGCTGAGCCGTTACCCGGATGTGGACCCCGAGGACTGCTTCGCGTACGGCGATCACGTCTCCGACCTGCCGATGCTGACCGAGGTCGGCCACCCCGTCGTCGTGGGCGACAACGCGGAACTGGTGGCCGGGTTGCCACGGGCGCACCGCTTGGGGCATAAAATTCCTTCGCGAAGGTATTAAACTGTCACGGGGACGAGGCCGCCGCTCCGGGGCGGCCGCCCCGGCCGCGCGACGCGGGGAACCGCGCGCGGTCCGTAGAGAGGGGCAGACGCACCATGCAGGAGGCATACGTGGCAACGGCCTGCCGGACCACGCGCGGGGCAGGGGCCTGCGGCCCTTCGGGAGTGCGCTGCGGCCGATTCCATGACCGAGTGTTAGTGGGGGCGGTCCTGTGAGCATCACCGACATCAGCACGGGCATCGGAACCGGAATCGGCGCGGTCCGCATGCCGTTGGCCCCGGTGGACTCCGTACACCTGCCGGGCGACGCGGAGGGCGCACCGGAGCCGCAGCACGGCCGGCTCTCGCCGGTCGAGGTGATTCCCATCGCCTCGTTGCTGCCGGCCGCCTCGCCGCGGCTCGACGGGGAGGACCCGGGCCATGTGCGGGCCCTCGCCGACTCCGACGCGACCCTCCCGCCGATCATCGTGCATCGCGACACGATGCGCGTGGTCGACGGGATGCACCGGCTGCGCGCCGCTGTTCTGCTAGGCCAGGAGCGGCTGCCGGTCCGCTTCTTCGAGGGCGCCGAGCAGGACGCCTTCGTCCTCGCCGTTGAACTCAACGTCAAGCACGGCCTGCCGCTCTCCACCGCGGACCGGGTCGCTGCCGCCGCCCGCATCCTGCGCTCGCACCCACAGTGGTCGGATCGCGCCATCGCGGCGGCGGCCGGACTCTCGGCCCGGACGGTGTGTGCCATCCGTCAGCGCACCGAAGGGACACAGCCGCAGGCCGGCTCGCGGGTCGGCCGGGACGGGCGGGTCCGCCCGCTCAGCACGGCGGTCGCCCGACGGCAGGCGAGCGAGTTCATCGCCGAGCACCCCGCGGCCTCGCTGCGCGAGGTCGCCGCGGCGGTCGGCATCTCACCGGGCACGGTCCGGGACGTCCGCAAGCGGCTGTTGCGCGGCGAGGACCCCGTACCGCCGGGCCAGCGCGAGTGCCGTGAATCCCGGGCGGCCGCCCCGCACCAGAAGGGCGGTCGGCCGGAGCCGCGCGTCAGGGCCGATACCGAAGCCGCCCAGCCGACGCCCGAGGACAGCGGCGAGCTGCTGCAGATGCTGAGCCGGGACCCCTCGGTGCGCCTCACCGAGAACGGCCGGTACCTGCTGCGGCTGATGGCCACCCATGCAGTCCCGGCCGGTCGGCGCCGGCAACTCGCCGAGAGCGTCCCGTCCCATTGCACCCCCCTGGCGGCCGCGCTGGCCCGCCAATGCGCCGCCGCCTGGCTGGAGCTCGCCCACAGCCTGGACGGCCGGCAGGACTGACGCCGGGTCCCGCCGTGCGACCGCTGTTCTGCAGCAGTCGCACACCACGGGGCCGGAAATCCGAGCTTGCGAACGCAGGTCCGTGTTGCCGCACCGAACGAGGAATCGATGCTTGACGAACTGGGTCTGGGGCCGGACGCCGAAACCGTGTACGGCGTCATGCTCAGGACGCCGCAGCTGGGAAGGTCAGAGCTGGCCGAGAGGCTGGGCTGGGCACCCGACCGGGTGGAGGACGCCTGGGACGAGCTGGGCCGGCTGACGCTCGTTCGCCCCTCCGCGGAACAGCCCGGGCGGATGCGGCTGGTCGACCCGGAACTGAGCCTGCCACATCTGCTCGTACGGCAGGAACGGCAGGTGCTCGCCCGCCAGAAAGCGGTGGCCGACGCGCGGATGGAGATCAGCAAAATGCTGATCGACCTGGTCGACGCCGGTTCAGCGTCCCGCACCTGCGGTGTCCGGCAGTTCACCGGGACGGACGCCGTCCGTTCACAGCTGGAACGGTACGCCCACAGCTGCGAGCGTGAGATCGCGGTGTTCGCCCCGCGCGGCGCACAGATCGGAGGGACGCCCGAGGCCTCCCGCCAGCTCGACCAGGCGGTGCTCGCCCGTGGCCTGCGGGCCCGGTACGTCTGCCTCGCCAGCCTCGGCAACGACCGGGCCGGGCTGGCGCACGCCCGGTGGCTGCGGAACAACGGCGGCGATGTACGGTGCGTGCCTCAGCTGCCGTTGCACCTGGCCGTCTATGACTCCCGCACCGCTGTGGTGCCCATCGACCCCGAGGCCGCCGACAAGGGCATCCTTGTGATGGACGGCGGGGGTGTGGTCACGGCCCTGCGTACCCTCTTCGAGCAGGTGTGGCAGCAGGCCGAGCCGCTGGACGCCGCCCCGGTGCCCGCCGACGGGGACCGCCCCAGCAGCCAGGAGCGGGCCGTGCTGGAACTGCTCGTCGCCGGGCACACCGACGATGTCGTCGCCCGCAAGCTCGGCATCTCCGTGCGTACCAGCCGCCGGATCACCGCAGAGCTGATGAACCGGCTGTCCGCCCGCAGTCGCTTCCAGGCGGGGGCGCTCGCTGCCGCTCGCGGCTGGCTCGACCCGGATACCCACCCGGTCGTGGCGCCGGGGACGTGACGGGGCCCGCAACGGTTCTCCACGGGCGCTCATGTCCGCAACATGCCGTGCACCGTCGGCCGGACCGCCGGCCCGGCCGGGGCATCCTCGCCCAGCGACTCGGCAAACAGTCGCACCAGTTCCGGGCAGCGGTACAGCGGCCATCCCCGTTCGTCCGTGCCGGGCAGCTCCAGCAGCCTGGTATCCGCCAGTGCCTCCAGCATCCGTTCCGCCTCGACCGGGGACAGGCCGAGCCGCGCCGCCGCATCCCGGGTGGTGAAGGGCCGCCCGCCGAGACCCGGCAGCGCGCGCAGCACCGCCAGGGACTCCGCATCCAGCTGCCGCGCCGAACGCCCCATGCTCTCCGCCACCGACAGCCCGCCGTAACGCAACTCCCCCAGGCGCGCGGCCGGTTCTGCGAGTCGGTCGGCCAGCCAGGTCATGGGCAGACGGGGACGGGCGGCGAGCCGGGCCCCCGCTATCCGCAACGCGAGCGGCAGTCCGGCGCAGTACGCCACCACGTCGCGTGCCGCGTCCGGCTCCCGCACCAAGCGCTCCGGTCCGGCCACCGCTTCCAGCAGGGCCAGTGACTCCCCGGGCCGCAGTGGCTCCAGCAGCACCGCGTGGATGCCGGGGGTGGCCGCCAGGGGCGTGCGGCTGGTGACGATCACCGCGGACCGGCTCCCGCCGGGCAGCAGCGCGTCCAACTGCAGCTCGGACACCAGGTTGTCGAGGACCACCAGCAGCGCGCTGCCCGCGGTCCTCGTACGGTAGCGCTGTACGAGTTCGGTCAGCTCTGCGTCGCCCGGGGCGTCGTCGCCGAGCGCTCGCAGCAGCGGGACCAGCACCCTGCGCGGATCTTTCGCCGAGCCGTCCCGGTCAGTGAGATCGGCGTACAGGTGGCCGTCGGGGAAGGCCGGCGCCGCGGTGTGCGCCACGTGGACGGCCAGCGTGGACTTCCCGATTCCCGCCGTGCCGGTGAGCAGGAAACGCCTCGGCCGCCGCGTCGATCCGTCGGGCGCGCCCGGGTGCTCCGGAGGAAGCAGCCGCAGCAGTTCGGATGCTTCCCGCTGCCGCCCGGTGAAGTCGCCGGCCTCCGGCGGGAGCATGGCCGGTACGGAACCGGGCGCGCCCGTTGCGGGCGGTGCGGCGGAGACGTCGATGCGGACCGCCTCCGTCGCTCCCGGTGCAGGGGCGACCAGCGCCGGATCGTTGTTGAGCACCGCGTAGTACGTGGCGCTCAGTGTGGTGCCCGGGTCGACCCCCAGCTCGTCGGCGAGCAGCTGCCGTCCGTGGTGGAACACCGCCAGCGCGTCGCTTTGCCGGTCGCAGCGGTACAGCGCCGTCATCAACTGGGCGCGCAGCCGTTCGCGCACCGGGAAGGCGTGCACCAGCCCGGTGAGTTCCGGGATCAGTTCCCGGTGCCGGCCCATCGCCAGATCCGCCTCCAGCCGGTCCTCCAGGGTGACCGCCCTGGCCTCTTCGAGCCGCGGTCGCTCGGCGTTCGCGAACGGCTCGGTGACATCGGCCAAAGCGCGTCCCTGCCACAGCCGTAAGGCCAGTGCGAGCTGTCGTCCCGCCCGTTCGAACTGGCGGTCGCGCAATGCCCGGGCTCCCTCGGCCGCCAGCCGCTCGAATTCCAGCACGTCGACGACGGCGTCCTCGGCCCGGAGCAGATAGCCGGACTGCCGGCGCACCAACTCGACCTCGGGCCCCAGGACTCCGCGGAGCCGTGACATGTAGGTATAGAGCTGCGCTGTCTTCGTCCCCGGGGGATTCCAGCCCCAAAGCGCCGAGCTCAGCGTGCTGTCGGGCACGGTCCAGCCGCGTGCCAGCACCAGTGCCGCGAGCGACGTCCGCACTTTTGCCCCCGACAGCACAACCATGCCGTCCGCGTTGATCGCCCCGATGTTTCCGAGCAGCTGGAATTTCATGGCTCCCCCCGGACTGACGAAGGATCAGTGGGATCGATCCTTGCGCTTGTCATTCTGGGCGCACGGCGCCTGCGCAACTGCAGAGCACGGAGTCAGGAAGTTGCGACGGCAGGACGCTGCCAGGGCCGTATAGAGGAAATATGGGCGAGGGGTCCGAGGCTATAGATGCCGGGCTCACGGTGACCGGCGGCAGTATCCATCCATCCACGATCCGCCGGAGGTCATCCGTGTCCGACACCGCACAGCTGGGCGGCACCGCTACCGACGTCGAACTCCGCCGCACCAACCGGTCCGTGGTCGAGAGGTATATGCACACCCTCGGTCAGGACCGGCTGGAACGTCATCACCTCTTCACCGACGACGGTGTCGGCGGCCTGTGGACTGCCGACACCCCCGGCCCGATAGCCATACACGGCCGGGACAGGCTCGGCGAGCACGCCGTCTGGTCGCTGCAGTGCTTCCCCGACTGGGTCTGGTACAACATCGAGATCCACGAGACGCAGGACCCGAACCGCTTCTGGGTCGAGTGCGACGGCAAGGGAAAAATCCGCTTCCCCGGCTATCCCGAGGGTTACTACGAGAACCACTTCATCCACTCGTTCCTGCTGGAGAACGGCAAGATCAAGCAGGCCCGGGAGTTCATGAATCCCTTCAACCAGCTCCGGGCACTGGGAATTGATGTGCCGGTGATCGAGCGGAAGGGAATTCCCACCTAGGGAAGGGCAAGCTGCGCTCCGTTCCAGGTGGCCGGCTGCGCGGACGTGCCGTACGCGACACATTTCCGCGCGGCACCGACCGGAAACGAGGGCCGTACGCCGACCGGGGCGGCACCCGTCGTCCACCACTACCGTAGAAAGGGTTTATACGTCATGAGGGCAATGATCGCCTGGTGGGATTTGGGGGAATCCGACCAGACCATCGAGTCCCTGCGGGATTTCCTGCGCGACGAGGCGGTCGACGCGTGGAACCGCGTGCCGGGGCTGATCCACAAGTACTGGATCGCCGACCAGGAGAACGACCGCTGGGGCGCCGTCTTCATCTGGGAGTCGGCCGAGGCCGCCGCGCCACCGCACCCGCGCAGCGCCGCCGAACTCATCGGATACCCGCCCACACACCGCTGGGTGTTCGACATCGAGGCCATCGCCGAAGGCGTCCATGCGCTGCCCCGCCTCGCCGGTCAGGGCCTCGCCCTTCAAGCATGAGCACGGTGGAGGCACACGTGAGCGACTCGTCCGAATTCCAGAATCTTCCCGCCGACCCGATCGAGCTCTTCCGCACATGGTTCGGCACGGCGCCCGAGCGTGGTGTCCGGGAGCCCGGAGCCCTCGCACTGGCCACCGCCGACGCGGAAGGACGCACCTCCAGCCGCATCGTCCAGATCAGTGCCGTCACCGAGCGGGGCCTGGTGTTCACCAGCCACGACAGCAGTCGCAAGGGCCGCGAACTGGCCGCCCGGCCGTGGGCGTCAGGGGTGCTCTACTGGCGCGAGAGCGGCCAGCAGATCGTCCTCGCCGGACCGGTGGAACGGCTGCCGGACGCCGAGGCGGACGAACTGTGGTTCTCGCGCCCGGTGCAGACCCATGCGATGACCACGGTCTCCCGGCAGAGCGAAACCCTCGACGACGAGGCGGGGCTGCGCGCCGAGGCGGACCGGTTGTCCGCGCTCGGAGTGCTGCCCCGGCCAGCGCCTTTCGCCGGCTATCTGCTGGTCCCCGAATCGGTGGAGTTCTGGCAGTCCCGCCAGGACCGGCTGCACCTTCGCCTGAACTACCTCAGCACCGGCGACGGCTGGACCACGCGCTGGCTCCAGCCCTGACGAGTGAGTCCGAAGCCCGCCCGTACGGCCGCGCGCGCCGGCGGGCGCTTCGGCTCACCCTGCCGGGCTCGACCCACCCCTCCCACACGACAGAAAGGTGACGGACATGGCTCCGGCGCCCGCGCGAATGGACGGATGATGCACGCCTACATGGTCGCAGACGCCTTTACGAGTACGCGCCTCGAAGGCAACCCGGTGGCCGTCTTCCTCGATGCGGCTGACATACCGGGCCCGCGTATGCAGCGCATCGCACGGGAGATGAACCTGTCGGAGACCACCTTCGTCCTCCCGCCCCAAGAGGGCGGCGACGCCCGTATCCGCATCTTCACCCCGGTCAACGAGCTGCCGTTCGCGGGCCATCCCATGCTGGGTACCGCCATTGTCCTGGGCGAATCGATCCGCGCCAACCGCCTGCGGCTCGAAACGGGGATGGGCGTCATCCCGTTCGTCTTCGACCGGGGCGACGACGGCAAGATCGTTTCCGCCCGGATGAAACAGCCCATACCCACCTGGGAGGTCTACGAGCACGCCGAGGAACTGCTGGCCGCGCTCGGTCTGGACGCCTCCACACTGCCGGTGACGGCCTATCGCAACGGCCCCCGTCACGTCTACGTGGGACTGGAGAGCATCGAGGCGCTCTCGGCTCTCGAACCGGACCACAAGGCGCTCACCAAGTTCACGGACATGGCCGCCAACTGCTTCGCGGGGTCCGGCACCCACTGGCGCAACCGGATGTTCTCGCCCGCGTACGGGGTGGTGGAGGACGCGGCCACCGGATCGGCCGCCGGTCCACTTGCACTGCACCTGGCGCGGCACGGCCTGATCAAGTTCGACGAACAGATCGAAATCCAGCAGGGCGTCGAAATGGGGCGCCTTTCCACCATGTTCGCCACGGCGACGGGCAAGGCCGAACACGTCGAGTCGATCGAGGTGGGCGGTTCGGCGGTCATCGTTGCCCGCGCCGGGCTCATGGCCTGAAGGACGGGGGAGTGGCACAGTCATGCCGCAAGACAGCGGAACCGAATGGCCCCTGACGGCCAGAGAACCCGAACTCGACGGTGTCGCCGCCTCGTTGGTGCGGGGCGGCGCGCTGCTGACAGGTGGGCCGGGCACCGGTAAGAGCCGGCTGCTGCACGCCGCCCTGGAACGCGCGGAACGGGCCGGGCACGCCATCGCGTGGCTGCACGGCCCGCTCGACACGGACCTCGTCCGGCACTTGGGCGAGGCCCCGGCCGACGGCGGTGACGGGAGGCGGCTGGTGCTCGGCGCCGACGACGTACACCTCGCTGACCCGGGCGCGGCGGAGCGCCTCTACGGACTGGTGCGAGCAGGCCGGGCCGCCCTGGTCGCGGCGGCCCCGGCGGGAGCCGTACTGCCGGAAGGGATCTCCCGGCTCTGGGTGGAGCGGCTGGTCGAGCGCATCGATGTCGATGTGTTCGACCGCTCCGCGTTCGCCCGGATTCTGCACGCACGGCTCGGCGGCCATGTTGCCGGGGCGGCACGGGACCGGCTGTGGTCACTCACCCTCGGCAACGCGCGGTTTCTGTGCGAACTGGTGGACTCCGCCCTCGAAGCGGGCACCCTGCGGCCGGTGGGGGAGGCCTGGCAGTGGCCCGGCCTCCCCCGCGAGCCCTACCCGCGGCTTGCCGAAGTGGTACGGCTGCACCTCGGGCGGCTCGCACCGGACGAGGCCGAACTCGCCGAGATGATCGCTCTCGCCGAGCCCCTGGAGGCGGGTCTGGCGCCCGTCGAAGAACTCGCCCGCGCCGCCGAGTCCCTGAACCGACGCGGCATCGTCGTGGCCGAACGGGCCGGCCGCCGGCTGCGGCTGCGTCTCGCCCACCCGCTCTTCGGGCCGGTCCTTACCGCGGACCTTCCCGACCTCACGGCCCGCCGCCTGCGGCTGCGGCTGGCCGACGCCATCGAAGCCGCGGGCGGGTGCCGCTCCGAAGACGGCCCCCGGGTGGTCTCCCTCCGGCTCGCCGCCGGCCTTGAACCGCCCCCCGCACAGCTGGCGGCCGCGGCCCGGTCCGCCCTGGACCGTCGCGACTTCGCTCTCGCGGAACGGCTGGGCCGCCGGGCGCGGGCCGCCGGCAGTGGCCCGGCGCCCGCCGGGACCGGGCCGGTGCTCGCGCAGGCGCTGGCCGGACAGGGGCGCCACGAGGAGGCGGAAGAGGAGTTCGCGCGGGCTGACGGAGGCGCCGCGCAACGAGCGGTGAACATGGCCTGGGGACTGCACCGGGTGGCGGAGGCAGACGGCCTCGTGGCGGCGGCCTTGGCGGCCGGTGCAGCGGATGCCGGGCTGCTCGGCGCGCGGTCCGAGCTGCGACTGCTGCAGGACCGTACCGGCGAGGTGGCGGCGGCCGGCTCTCCGGACTCCCCCGCGGCACCGGCCCTGATGCCCCTCGCCGCCTTCGCCCGCATCGAGCGGGGCGACGCCGCGGGGGCCCTCGCCCTGCTGCGGGAGGTACGCCCCGCACTCGACGGCTGGGACCGGGAGAACCGGCTCGCCGCACAGCTGCTGGCCGCTCGCGCCGCCTTCCAGACCGGCGAGACGGCCGAACTCGCCACGGCGCTGGACAGCACTCGCCGGTACGGCGCCGGGCACCGCGGTGAGGCGAGGGCCGCCGTCTTGCGGGCCCGTACCTATCGAAGCGCCGGGCGTTACGCCGAGGCCGTGGCACTCCTGCGCCGTGCGTGCGCCCTGGCCGACCCCTTCGACTGGTTCACCACCCCTGCCTGGACGACGGCGCAGCTCGCCGGCGCGCTGGCCGAGGCCGGCGAACACGCCGAGGCGGTACACACCGTCGTCGACGCCCTTGCCGTCCAGCGGCAGGCGGTGGAGTACCCGCTCGCGGCCGACGGCACAGCGTTGGAGCACGCCTTGGTCCTCGCGCACGTCGGCGACCGCTTCGGCGCGGTACGCCACGCCCAGCGGGTCGGGGTCGGCGCGGCGGCCGCCGGGCGCCTCCAGCAGGCGGTCACGGCATGGCACCTGGCGGGCCGCGTCGGTGACCCGGGACCGGCCGCGGCACGCCTTGCCGACCTGGCGGTACCGGCCGAGGGCCGCGGATACCTCGCGCTGCTGGTGGCCCATGTGCGCGCCCTCTCCCGGTACGACGGCGACGCGCTCGACGCCGTCGCCGACCGGTTCGCCGCTCTCGGCGTGTTGCCGCTGGCCGCGGAGGCCGCCGCGCAGGCCGCCCGCGCCCACCGGACCGCGGGTCGCCGCCGTATGAGCCGCACGGCACGGGTGCGCTGCGCCGAACTCCTCGCCGGGTGCGACGGGCGGCTGCCGCCCTGGGTGGCGGCTCCCGCGGCCGGGCCCGCCGCCGTCACGGCCCGGCTGACCACCCGCGAGCGCGAGGTGGCCTGGCTGGCGGTCTCCCGGCTGTCCAACCAGGAGATCGCGGACCGGCTGGTGGTGTCGGTCCGTACCGTGGAGAACCATCTGCACCGCGTCTACGGAAAGCTCGGTGTGACCGCACGCAGCGAACTCGCCCACCACCTGTAGGGAGGGCAGCGGGGCGGCCCCGGCCGGCGAGCGGCCGGGGCCCTCCTCCGTGTCCCGCCTCACACGCCCACCGGAGTCGCCAACTCGGCCACCAGACGGCCGAGTTCCCGCGTTTGGCTGCGGTTGAGACGGGGATCGCAGGCCGACTCGTAGCGACGTGGCACATCCCTGAGCCCCACCCCTGCGCCGACGCATTCCGTGACCTCCTCGCCGGTCATCTCCAGGTGCAGGCCGCCGGGGTGGGTACCGAGCGCCCGGTGCACCTCGAAGAAGCCGGTGACCTCGTCCAGGACGGTGTCGAAGTGACGGGTCTTGTGCCCGGACGGCGCGCTGAAGGTGTTGCCGTGCATCGGGTCCGTCACCCAGGCGACCGGTGCCCCCGCCGCGGTGACGCTCTCCACCAGGCCCGGCAGCACGTCCCGTACCCGCTCGGCGCCCATCCGTGCGATGAAGGTCAGCCGGCCGGGTTCCCGGCCGGGATCGAGCCGCTCCACGAGGGCGAGCAACTCCTGCGGCGTGGCCGTCGGACCGACCTTCACCGCGACGGGGTTGCGGAGGCGGGACAGGAAATCAATGTGCGCGCCGTCCGCGTTCCGGGTCCGCTCTCCCGCCCACAGCAGGTGGCCGGAGCCGGAGTACGCCTCACCTGTGCGGGCGTCGGTACGGGCCAGCGGGCGCTCGTAGTCGAGCAGCAGCGCCTCGTGCGAGACGAACAGCTCCCGGCACGCGGCCTGCCCGCCGTGCTCGGCGAGCAGCGAACGCACCACGTTGAGCGTCGCGCCCGACGCCGCGTACATCTGGAGCATCCGGTGCGGGTCGGGGGTGCGGGCCCCGGCGGTGAACTGCAGGCCGTTCACGGCGTCGCCCCGGTACGAGGGCAGTGTCACCCCGTCCTTGGTTTCGACGGGCTGGGACCGCGGCTTGGCGTACTGGCCGGCCAGCCGGGCCACGACCACGACGGGCAGGAACATGGCCTCGCTCAGCTCGTCCGCCGTCGCGAACAGGGTGTCCATCCTGCGTGAGACGGTATCGAGAGACAGGTCCCGGAAGGTCTCGGCGCAGTCGCCGCCCTGCAGCACGAACGCGTCGCCGAGTGCGACGGCCGCCATCCGCCGCCGCAGGGTGTCGCACTCCGCGGGCAGCACCAGCGGCAGCCCGGCGGCGAGCCGCTCCGTGACCGTCTCCAGCTCGGCGCCGTCGGGCCATACCGGCTGCTGCAAGGCTTCCGGGGCGGTGGTGGGCGAACTGACCAGGAGCGCACTCATGCGACGACCTCACGATCCGTGGAAGAGGGAGAAGATTCCAAAAACGCCTGCCCGTGCGGGAAGACGCCGCTGACCAGCCGTTCCAAGATGCTCACGCCGCCGCGTGACATGACCGACTCCGGGTGGAACTGCACGGACGCGAACCCCGCGCCGCGCAGCCCGTACACCTCCCCGGTGACGGGATGCCTGGCGACTTCGACCAGGCCGGGCCGTTCGGGTGGGCCGGGGAAGACATCCGCCGCGCTGACGGCGGTGAACGTGTTGTAGAAGTAGACGTCCTCACGCTGCCCGAACAGCTCGATGCTGCGCTGCACCCCCTGGTGGGGCACCTCCTTGCGCCGGAGCTCCAGGCCGAGGACGCCGCTGAGTGCCTGGTGGCCCAGGCACACCGACAGGAACGGGGTGCCGCGTGCCAGCAACTCCCGGGTGAGGGAGCGCAGATGGGCGATCTTCGGCTGACCGGAGTCCCGGGGATCACCCGGTCCGGGGCCGACCACGACGAGGTCGTTGCCGTCGATCTCGTATGCCTCGTCGAAGCGGCGGACGCGTACATCGAGCCCCAGCGAACCCATCAGGTCCGCGCCCATAGCGGTGAAGGTGTCCTCCGCGTCCACGAACAGCACGCGCAGTCCCGCCAGCGGGGAATCACGCCGCCGCCGCTCGGGGGCGGTGCGCCAGAACGGTGCCAGCGGCTCGTTGCGGGCGGCCAGAGCCGAGCTCACCGCCGGCATCAGGGTCAGCCGACGGGCCGCCGCTGCGGCCGGGGAGACCTCACCCGGCTCGGCGCCCCGGCCCGCGCCGGGTCCGCCGTGGACCACGCTGAGAAGTCCGGCGGCCTTGGCCCGGGTCTCGGCGGCCTCGCTGTACGGGTCCGAGTCGCGTACCACCGTCGCACCGACGCTCAGCCGCAGCCTTCCGGAGCGGTCGACGTCGGCCGTACGGATGAGGATGGCCGAGTCCAGCGCACGGTCCCCGTCCGCGTCACGGCCCACGAGTGCCGCGACCCCCGCGTAGTAACCGCGGCCATCGGGCTCGTACTTGGAGATCACCCGGCAGGCGCTCTCCAGCGGGCTGCCGGTCACCGTCGGCGCGAACAGCGTCTCGTGGAGGATCTCCCGTGCGTCGAGGCGGGAGCGGCCCTCGACGAAGTACTCGGTGTGCGCGAGCCGGTCCATCGCGCGCAGCCGCGGCCCGACCACCCTGCCACCGCCCTCGCACACCCGGCTCATCATCTTCAGTTCCTCGTCGACGACCATGTAGAGCTCATTGGCTTCCTTGCGGTCGGCCAGGAACTCCAGCACCCCGTCCGCCGACGGGCCGGACGGCGGATAGCGGTAGGTGCCGCTGATCGGGTTCATCACCGCCGTACCGGAGTCCACCGTGATGTGGCGCTCCGGGCTTGCGCCGATCAGGGTGCGGTCCCCGGTGTGGACCAGGAACGTCCAGTACGCGCCCGCCGAGTGGCGCAGCAGCCGGCCGAAGAGGGCCAGCGCCGTGCGCGGCGACCAGTGGTCGAGCTGCGTGGCGAAGGTGCGCTTCAGCACGAAGTTCGCCCCTGCACCGGTGCCGATCTCCTCGTCGATCACCCGTCGCACGGCGTCGGCGTACGCGTCGTCGTCCAGGTCGAACCCCAGGTCGTGGGCGGTGACCGGGACGTCGGGGAGACGTGCGAGCACCTCGTCGACGGGGGCGGCGGCCTGCCGGGCGATGTCCATGACGAGCAGCGGCGCGCCGTCGTCGGGGGCCTCGAAGCCCCGCTCGGCGATCTGCCGGTACGGCAGCAGCACCAGCGCCTCGTGGCGGTTGCGGCCGCCCTCGGGCGGGAGGGGGACGTCCGCGATGACGTCGGCCTCGCGTAGGTCGCCGGTGAGCAGCTCCACCCGGCCGCCGTCCGCCTCCGGGCGGTGCAGCAGCGCGAAGGCGACCGGCGGCGCCGGACCGGTCAACTCGTCCAGCAGGCAGTGGTCCGGGTGTCCGGTCATCGCAGGGCTCCTGTGGTCTCGAGCGCCAGCGCGTCCAGCACCGTGTCGGTGGGCACGACCATGGCGCAGCGTTTCGCGGCGTACTCCAGCGCCATCCGGTGCTCTTCGGCGGAGAAGTCGGCGACGGCGTCGGCGACGAGGAACGGCTGGATGTCGTGGGCGAAGGCCTCGCACGCGGTCTGCAGCAGCCCGACGTGTGCGTACACCCCGCACAGCACGAGTTGGTCGCGGCCGTTCGCGCGCATCAGATCAAGCAGGCCGGTGTGGAAGAAGGCGCTGGGCCGCCACTTGACGAAGACCGTGTCCTCGGCGGTCGGCGCGAGCGCCCCCGGAATGTCCCGGTCGGCAGCCGTGGCCCGCATGCCCGGACCCCAGAAGTCCGCGAGCAGGCCGCGCTGTTCGGGGGTCATGTCACCGGGCTGCGCGGTGTAGGCCACCGGTACACCGGCGGTGGCGGCTGCTTTGCGCAGGGCGGCCGCATGGGCCGTCAGCTCGGTCCCTGGGGACCGGCCGGCGAAGAATCTCAGGAAGTAGTGCTGCATGTCGTGGACGAGTAGCAGCGCACGGCGCGGGTCGACCGTCCACGAGGCGGTGTTCTCCGGCAGCCGGTCGGCCGTCGGCATGGCGTAGGCGGGGATGACGGGGATGGCGGCGTCGGCCATGGAGTCGTCTCCTTCGAGTGGCCTGGTGTCACGGGCCTGAAGAGGGGGCCGCGGGGGTGGTTGGCCCTCGGCACCGATGAGCACACCATCCGGGGGGCCGGAGTTCGTGAGTGGCCGTCACTCAAACCGGTCCGGTACGGGGCGGGGCCAGGCACGCAGGGCGGGGCGTCGCCACGACGTCGTGCGGCAGCAGCCGGCCGAACAGCAGCAGGCCGGGGAGCAGGGCGATCAGGACCGCCGCTGCCGGTGAAGGAGCCGAAGCACCGGCAGTCCGTCAGCGGGCACGCCGCCGAGCGACCGGCGGTGCGGATGAGTGGTGGCTACTCACGCCCGGTCCGGCCCCCGCGTGGTCTGGTGGAGCAGCCAGTCCCGCGACCAAGGAGAGACCGTGTCGACAGCAGCCCATCCGGTTCTGGACCTCCCGTTCGACAGTCACCCCGACCCGGAGGAGTTCATCCGTGCCGCGATGGAGTGGCACTTCCATCCGGATACCGGTTCGCCCTATTGGCTGGAGCGGGCCAAGTCGCTGGACTTCGATCCGCGTACGGACGTCAAGAGCCACGACGACCTTCAGCTCTTCCCGAACGTCGTCAACGAGATGCGTAAGGTGCCCGTCCACGCCCTGATACCCAAGGGCTACGGACCGCGCCCCGACGTCGTGGGCGTCTACGAGAGCGGCGGTACCACCGGAGCCCCCAAACGCGTGGTGTGCACCCGGGACTGGATGGAGCGCCTGGTCGAATGGAGCAACGCCAACCTGGACGAGCACGGCTTCCCCAGGGGCGTCGACTGGCTTGGCCTGACCCCCTCCGGCCCGCACATCGTCGGTGAGATCTTCCGCCGGTCCGCCGCCACCCACGGCCGTCACGGCTTCCAGGTCGACCTCGATCCGCGCTGGGTGAAGAGGCTCATCGCCGACGGCAGGGGCGATCAGGCCGACGCCTACGCGGAACACGTCATCGACCAGGCCGAGTTCATCCTGCGGACCCAGGAGATCGGGGTCCTCACCATCACCCCCGCTCTCCTGGAACGGTTGGTGCGCCGTGAGGGCCTGGTCGCGCTGGTCAACGAGAAGGTGAGGGCGATCCGCTGGGGCGGAACCCAGCTGGACCCCGACACCCACCACCTCTACCGCACCGAGATCTTCCCCGAGACCGTCCTGTACGGCCACTACGGCAGCACCATGATCATGGGGATCGCCGGCCAGCGGCCCGGCTCCGGCGACTCCTGTGTCTTCGACACCTTCTCGCCGTACGTCACCTTCTCGGTCGTCGACCCGGCCACCCGTCGCCCGGTGCCCTACGGCGAGCGCGGACAGGTCGTCATGAACCACGTCTCCAAGGCGTTGCTCCTCCCCAACAACCTGGAGCGCGACCTCGCCACCCGTGTCGAGCCGGTCGGCGGCCACGTCGGTGACGCGGCCGCCGACATCGCCCCGGTCGGGCGCTTCGAGAACGAGGCAGTCATCGAGGGGGTGTACTGATGGTGGCGTCGCAGGAGACCGATCGGACCGACGGTCTGATCCAGCTGGACGTGCTGGGGCCGTCGGGAACCTACCGTTCCCGCAACCGGGCCACCGTGCCGGATGTCTCCGGCCGGCCGGCCGTGGAACTCTCCCTCGCGCCCGCCGTGTACGTCGACCGGGCCATGACCGCGCTGCGCCGGGCCCGGCCGCTGCCGGTGGACGAGCGGGTCGCTGCCATCGTCCGCGCCGGGCGGCTGTTCGCCACCGGGACCATCAACGGTCTGACCGTGGGGGAGTACGAGTACGCGGTGAGCCGCGTGGGCGGGGTACCCCTCCAGGTGGTCCGCGCCGCCACCCGCACCGCACTGGAGCGCTCCGCGCAGCTCCACCAGGGGTTGCAGCATGCCCGCCCCTGGGGCGCGGTGGGCGACTGGCGCGACCCGCTCACCCGCGCCGGGCGGGCCGTGTGGACCCGGCGCGGTGAGGTCTTCGCGGTACACGCCGCCGGAAACCACCCAGGCACCCACACTCTTTGGCCCGAGGCACTGGCCCTCGGCTACCGCGTCGCAGTACGCCCCTCGCGCCGTGAGCCGTTCACCCCTCACCGCCTCGTGACCGCGTTGCGCATGGCCGGATTCGGCGAGGACCAGGTGGTCCTGCTGCCTACCGACCACGCCGCCGCGGAGGCCCTGCTGCGCGGCGCCGACCTCGCCTACGGCAGCGACGAGGTCATCCGCCAGTACGCCGGCGACCCCGCCGTGCTGCCGCTCATCCCGGGCCGCTCCAAGATCCTGCTCACGGCGGACACCGACTGGCGTGAGCATCTGGACACCGTCGTCGACTCGATTGCCCACCATGGCGGAACCGGCTGCGTCAACGCCACCGCCGTCCTCGTAGAGGGCGACCCCACCCCGGTCGCCGAGGCGATCGCGGAGCGTCTCTCGGCTCTCCCCAGTCTGCCGCCCGAGGACGACAGGGCGATCCTTCCGGTCCAGTCGGCCGTCTCCGCGCGGGCGCTGGAGAAGTACGTGCGCGACCGGGCCGCCGGCGCCCTCGCCCATCTGGGCGGCGACGGCTTCGTCGAGGAACTCGGCGACGGCAGCGCGGTGCTGCGTCCCGTCGTCCACCAGCTGGAGCGCGCCGACGATCCCCGGGCCGGTGCCGAACTTCCCTTCCCCTGCGTGTGGGTGGCGCCCTGGTCGCGCGAGGAAGGTGTCGCGCCGCTGCGTGACACCTTGATCCTCGGGGCGTACACCGAAGATGACCGGCTCATCGACGCGTTCCTCGACGAGCCCACCATCGCCAACGTGTACATCGGTGACCACCCCACGTACTGGACGGCCACGGGCATCCCGCACGACGGCTACCTCGCGCACTTCCTGATGCGTACCAAGGGCGTCATCCGCGGTTGAACGGCCCAGCCCACAACGGGTGATGCCCGGCTCCTTGCGGAGGCCGGGCATCACCCGTTGTGCATCCCGCGGTCACCAGGTGACGGGCAGTTCCACCAGCCGCTTGTTGACCGCCGCCGGGTGGAAGCGCAGCGTGTCGTCCGGTACGGCCAGCCGCATGCCGGGGAGGCGCTCGCGCAGCGCCCGCAGAGACTCCTGCAGCTCGATCCGGGCCACCGGGGCGCCCAGGCAGCGGTGTACCCCGTAGCCGAAGGCCAGGTGATGGGCGACCGTGTCGCGGTCCGGGTCGTGGCGGCGCGGCCCGGGGAAAGCGTCGGCGTCGAAGTTGGCAGCCTGGGTCGCGGCGATCACGATGTCGCCGGCCCTGATCGTGACCCCGCCCAGTTCGACGTCCTCGGTCGCCTTGCGCGCCAGAGTGCCGCCGTAGTCACCGATGGGCAGCCTCCGGATCAGCTCCTCCACCTCCGCCGCCAGCTTCTCGGGGTCCTCGGGCAGGCCGCGCAGCCCCTCGGGGCTTGCCAGCACCTCCCGCAGAACCAGCCCCAGTTGGGCCACGGTCGTCTCGAACCCGGCGACCAGCAGGGTGCCGCCGAGGGCGACGATCTCCTGATCGGTGAGCACGTCCTCGGCCTCACCGTCCGCACCGCCCCGGGCCAGGACGCTGAGCAGGTCGTCCCGCGGGTCGGCACGCCGTTCCCGCACCAACTCGCCGATGTAGGAGAGGAGTTCGGTGTGGGCCGAGGTGTCGGGGGTGCCGGTTCCGGTGATCGGTGCGTGGAGCCCGTCCCGCCACTTCTCGATCCGGTGCCGGTCCTCCAGGGGCACGCCCAGGATCTCGCCGATGACGCGCATCGGCAGCACCATGCAGAAGCTCTCGCACAGGTCGGCGGGGGCCGGCTGCTGCGCCAGGTCGTCGAGCAGCTCACCGGTCATCTCCGCGATACGCGGCCGCAGGCGTGCGATGCGGGCTTCCGTGAAGCCCCGTGCGGCGACCCGGCGCAGGCGAGTGTGGTCCGGTGGGTCCAGATTGAGTATCGAGGTGCCCACGGCCTCGACGGCCAGCAGGTGGCCCCCGGGGTCGCGGACCGCCTCCTGCCGGGAGAACCGCGGATCGGTGAGTGCGGTACGTACCTCCCGGTACCCGGCGATCAGCCAGGCGGGACGGCCACTGGGCAGCCGTACCCGGGTGACCGGTTCCCCGGCCGCGATCCTGGCGTAGTCCTCGGCCGCGTCCGCGCGCCTTTCGGCGCCCCGGAGCGGGAATTCCGGCAGCTGCCGGCCGGTCGTGCTCGTCGCGATCATTCAGATTCCTCCCGTTCGAACGCAGCAGCCGGAACCGTACGGGGCGGCTTCGAAAGCGAGCAAGTATCCGCAGTTGCCCACGGAATTCACCCTGCAAAGCAGCACAGGTCACCGGGGCGTCAGTTGCTCTATAGACCCGCTATGGGACTTCTGGAGGTCGTGCGGCCCAGGATGCCTGTACCACCGGAACCCGTAGGGAAAGAGCTGGAAATGACTGCTGTACGTGAAAAGGCCGCCGCTCCCGGGGATTTGGCCCGGCTTTTCGTCGAGCGCGCCAATGCCGGGGACCTCGAAGGGCTGGTGGAGCTCTACGAACCCGACGCGGTAGTCGCCCTTCCGGGCGGCCGCACGGTCGCCGGACAGGCTGCGATCCGTGCCGCGTACGAGCAGATGCTGGCCAGGAAGCCCGAGTTCGGCCCCGGCACCGCACTGCCCACCATCGTCAGCGGCGACTGGGCGCAGACCGCCTCGCGCACCGATGACGGCGGGGCCCGTGCCGAGGTCGCCCACCGGCAGTCCGACGGCAGCTGGCTGATCGTCCTCGACCGGCCCTTCTTCGCCTGACGCGGACCGGGTGACCGGCGCTGGACGCGACGACGCGACAAGGAGCACCGACGTGAAGAAGTGGCGCGGCAACCCGTGGGCGATGCTGGTGACGCTCTCCCTCGGCTACTTCATGACCATGCTCGACGTGACCATCATCAATGTCGCCGTGCCGAGCATCTCCGACGATCTCCACGCCACACTCGACGACATCGCCTGGGTGGTCAACGGCTATGTTCTCGTGCTCGCCGTCCTGCTGATCACCGCTGGACGGCTCGGTGACGTGTGGGGCCCCCGGAACCTCTTCCTCGTCGGGACCGCCCTGTTCACGCTGTCTTCCGTCACCTGCGGGCTCGCCGCCACCCCGGGGCAGCTCATCGCCAGCCGCTTCCTGCAGGGACTGGGCGCCGCACTACTGCTGCCACAGACGATGACCACGATCATCGCCACCTTCCCGGCCGGGAAGCGGGGCACGGCCCTCGGCGTGTGGGGCTCCATCACCGGCATCGCCACTGTGGTGGGCCCGACCGCGGGCGGGCTGCTCGTCACCTTCGCCGGCTGGCGCTGGGTGTTCCTGATCAACGTGCCGATCGGGCTGGCGGTCCTGCTTCTCGGACCACTGCTGCTGACGGACGTCCGCCCCGGCAAAAAAGGCAGGATCGACGTCCTCGGCGTGGCGCTCTCCACCGCCGGACTGCTGCTGCTCACGTACGGGCTGACCGAGGGCAGCCGCTACCACTGGGGTACCGTGCGTGGCCCGGTCACCATTCCCGGGATCGTCGGCGGCGGCGCTGTCCTCCTGTTGCTGTTCCTGGTGGACCAGACACGCAAGCAGCACGCACGGGGCAAGCACGGCCGGCACAGCAGACCGCGCCGCGATCCGCTCATCCCCTTCACCCTGTTCCGCCATCGCGACTACACCTTGATGAACGCGGTCATCGTGCTGATCTCGGTCGCGGTGGTCGGCGTGTATCTGCCGCTGAACATGCACATGCAGTCCGCGTTGGGCTACAGCGCCCTGCAGGCGGGCCTGCTGATGGCCCCGCAGGCGGTGGTCTCGGCCTTCGTCGCGCCGTTCGCGGGACGGCTGGCCGACCGGATCGGCGGTAAGTACGTCCTGACCTCGGGACTCACCCTCTACACGCTCGGCACCGCAACGGTCCCGCTCGTGGTGGCCGTCAACGGGCCCTGGTACGCGTACCTGCCCGGCTTCCTCGTCGCGGGCGTCGGAGTCGGCGGTACCTTCGGGCCGCTGCAGACCGTGGCCACCCACAGCATCCCGCCACAACTCGCCGGGGCCGCCTCCGGTGTCATCAACAGCAACCGCCAGTTCGGCTCGGTCCTGGGCGGCCTGCTCGTCGCGACCGTGCTCCCGGCGCTCCACGCGACCCTCCTCATCAGCATCGGCGCACTCGTCGTCGCGGTACTGCTGTGCATGTGCGCGGGACGGTCCGTGTGCAACCGAGGGGAAACACCAGTTGCACACGCGGAGCCGAAGCCGCTGACCGCGGCCCGCACTTATCAGCACTGAATTCGTCAAGCCACGAAAGACTTGGGAGAAGACCGTGATTTCTCATCCCCCGGCAACGGACACCGAGCGTGTTCTCACCGGCATTTGGAGCGAAGTCCTCGAACTTTCCGAGGTCGGAGTGGAGGAGAACTTCTTCGACCTTGGCGGCCATTCCGTCCTGCTGCACATGGTCCAAGACCGGATCACCACCCGGCTCGGCAAGACCCCCCCTCTCGTGGACCTCTTCCAATACCCCACGGTCCGCGGCCTCGCGGGTCATCTCGACGGGGGCGTCGCAGAGGAGCCGCTGCGCCGTGAAGCCCTGCGCTCCGGCGGCCGCGCCCGGCTGGCCGGCCGCCGTGACCGCCGGACGCGTACCGAAACGGGAGGCACCGGCGATGGCAAGTGACCCCATGCACCAGAAGGAGCACGACGACGGCGACGACTCGCTCGTCGCCGTCATCGGCCTGGCCTGCCGCTACCCGGGTGCCGACGGCCCCGACGCGTTCTGGCACAACCTCAGCCACGGTCTGGAGACCGTCACCCGCTTCCCGCGCCGCCCCGCGCCGCGTGGCGGCACCGAGTACACCCCTGCCCGCGGGCTGCTGAAGGACCCAGAGTGGTTCGACGCGGGGTATTTCGGCTACTCGCCGCGCGAGGCACGCCTGCTCAACCCCCAGCACCGGGTCTTCCTGGAGTGCGCGGTCGAGGCACTGGAGGACGCCGGCCACGACCCCGCGCGCCACCCTGGTTCCATCGGCGTCTACGCCGGCAGCACCGACACCGCGTACGCGCAGATCCTCAAGGACCGCCAGGACGAGCTGCCCTCGGTCACCGACATGGAGATCCTGGTCGCCAACGCACCCGACTACCTGGCCTCCCGGGTCGCCTACAAGCTGGGGCTGCGCGGGCCCGCCGTAGTGGTGCAGGCCGCCTGTGCCACCTCGTTGGTGGCCGTGCACACCGCTGTTCAGGCCTTGCTGTCCGGCGACTGCGAGATGGCCCTCGCGGGCGGCGTCGCCGTCCGGGTCCCGGCCAAGGAAAGCCCGTACATCGAGGGCGGGATCATCTCCGCCGACGGCACCTGCCGCACCTTCGACGCCGCCGCGGGCGGCACCGTGGGCGGTGACGGCGCCGGCATCGTCGTCCTCAAGCGGCTCGGTGACGCGCTGGCCGACGGCGACCGAATCCGCGCCGTGCTCCGCGGCTCGGCCGTCAACAACGACGGCTCGAACCGGGTCGGGTTCACCGCGCCCAGCGTCGAGGGGCAGGCCGCGGTGGTACGTGACGCCCAGCTCGTCGCCGGGGTCGACGCCCGGACCATCACCTACGTCGAGGCCCACGGCACGGCGACCCCGGTCGGTGACCCCATCGAGATCGCCGCCCTCACCAAGGCCTTCCGTGCGGACACCGATCACACCGGCTTCTGCCGGATCGGCGCGGTGAAGTCCAACATCGGGCACACCGACGCCGCGGCCGGTGCGGCCGGACTCATCAAAACCGTGCTGTCCCTCGAACACGGAGTGCTCCCGCCGAGCCTCAACTTCACCGCGCCCAACCCCGCCATCGACTTCGCATCGAGTCCCTTCACCGTGGCCACCACCCTGGAGGAGTGGCAGCCCGAGGGAGGGGTCCCACGGCGGGCCGGGGTGAGCTCCTTCGGCATCGGCGGAACCAACGCCCACGTCGTCCTGGAACAGGCCCCCGAACCGGCCCCGCCGGGCCCCGCCCGCCCCTGGCAGCTGCTTGTGGTCTCCGGCGGCACCGAATCCGCCGTGGAAGCCGCGACGGGCCGGCTCGCCGAGCATCTGCGGGCCCACCCCGACGTGCCGCTCGCCGACGTGGCCTGGACCCTGCAGACCGGCCGGCGTGAGCTTCCCGTCCGGCGGTACGCCGTGGTCAACCGCTCAGAGGACGCGGTGCGGGTGCTCGGAGGGCTGGACCGCGGGCGGCTGGTCGGCTCCGCCGGCCGTCCTCGGACCGGGCCGGTCACCCTGGTGTTCCCGGGTACGGTGACGTCCGAACAGACCGGCGAACTGTACGAGGGGGAGCCGGCTTTCCGCCGGGCGGTCGACGAGTGCCTGGCCGTGGCCGGCGTCCGCGACGAGGTACCTGCCGAACTCGACGTCTTCGCGACCGAGTTCGCCCTGGCCCAACTGTGGGCGGCGTGGGGTGTGCGGCCGGCAGCGGTTGCCGGTCACGGCACCGGGGTCCTGGTCGCCGAGACGGTGGCCGGGGCGTACACCCTCCGGGACGCGGTGCGCAGGGTCATCGACGGGGACGGGACCGGCCCGGGAACAAAGGGCGGGAGCACGAAGGGCACCCCCCGCATCCCCGTGCTGCCGAACGTTCCGCGCCCCCTCGCCGGCGACAGCGACCACACCGTGCTGCCCGTCCTCACCGACACGACGGGCCACCCCGGTGTCCTTGCCGCGCTTCTCGACACCCTCGGCCGGCTGTGGCTGGCCGGCACACCGGTGGACTGGACCGGCGTGCACGAGGAACTGCCGCGCCTGCGGGTCCCACTGCCGGTCTATCCCTTTCAGCGCGAGCGCTACGTCGTCGAGCCGGCGGGGCAGGCCGCGACCAAGCAGGTACCCCCGGTCGAGTCGGCGCCCGCGCAGGCCGTGGAGGACGCCGGTGCCCTCGGGACCCTCCCGGCCGTCGCCGAACTGTTCGCGCAGACCCTCGGACTCGACGACATCGACCCCGACGACAGCTTCTTCGATCTCGGTGGAGATTCCCTCATCGCCACCCAGCTGCTGGCCCGTGCCCGTGAACTGTTCTCGGTGGAGCTGGAGACCGGCGCGCTGTACGAAGCGCAGACAGCGGCCGAACTCACCGAGCTGATCGATGAGCGGCTGGGCCGCCGGGGCGCCGCCGAGCCGGCGTCGGCGGCGTGACCACAGGGCGCCGACCCCGGCGCCCCACGTTCTGAAAGGAGCACCAGGAATGAATGCCGGTACGCCGAGGGCCGCAGCCGCCCGCGGCGGCGGCCGGTGGCTGGTCACCCGCACCCGCCGCCCGGACGCCGTCGCGGACCTCTACTGCTTCGTCCATTCCGGAGGATCGCCCGGAGAGTATGTGCGCTTCGGCGACGACCTGCCCGAACTACAGGTGTACGGACTGCAGCTGCCCGGCCGCGCCTCGCGGCGCGCCGAGCCCGCCGTCACCGGCATGCCGGAGCTTGTCGATGCCGTGGTCGGGGCCCTCGACCCACGACGGCCGTTCGCCTTCCTCGGACACAGCCTCGGCGGCCTGGTGGCCTTCGAAGTGACCCGGGCACTGCGGGACCGCGGCCGGCAGCTGCCGCGACGGTTGTACCTGTCGTCCAGCCCGCCGCCCCCGCACACCCGAGGCGCGACTGTGCTCCACACCCTCCCGGACGAGGAACTGCTCGCCGAGATCGAACGGCGCTGGGGTGAGCTGCCGGCCCAGGTCCACACCGACGCCACGCTGCGCGAGATCGTACTGGAGGCGTTCCGGTCCGATCTCGCGATCTTCGAGACCTACCGGTACGAGCCGGGCCCACCGCTGGAGGTACCGGTCTCCGTCTTCGCGGGTGACCAGGAGCGCGAGACCCTGCACATCGAGAACTGGCAGGCCCACACCACCGGCCCGTTCGACGTCACCCACCTGCCCGGTGGCCACTTCTACTTCCGCGACCCGCAGCAGCGCCACGAACTCCTCGGCCGGATAAGGGAGGGCATGGCTGCCCCGCCCGGCGCCGTGGCCACGACCGCGACCGCGGCGCCGGCCTCCGAAGCGGTCACCGTGCTCGGCCGGGCCGGGGGGTACCACCTGCTGATGCTGGCCGCGGACACCCCGCAGTCCCTCGATGACGCGACCGGACGGATGCGGGACCACCTGGCCGGAGCAGGGCCCGCGCCCGCCCCCGGCGCCGGAGCCGAAGAGGGCGCGGTACTGCCGTACCGCCGGTTCGCCGCCGGGGAGACCCACCAGGCCCTGGTGAGGGCCCTTGCCAAGCCGGCCACGCCGACGCCGAAGGCGGACGGACCCCGAGTCGCCCTCGTCTTCCCCGGCCAGGGCTCCCAGTACGCCCGTATGGGACTGCGGCTCGCCCAGGAACTCCCGTTGTTCGGGGCGGAGTTCGACGCGTGCCTGACCCTGCTGGAGAAGGAGTCGGGGCACGACCTGCGCCCCGTCTTGGAGGCTGCGGCCGGCGACGGACTCCAGCAGACCGGCGTCGCCCAACCGGCCCTCTTCGTCCTGGAGTACGCCTTGGCCAGGACCTGGCAGCGACTCGGTGTGCGGCCCGCCGCGATGGTCGGGCACAGCCTCGGCGAGTACGTCGCCGCCACCCTCGCCGGGGTCATGCCGGTGCGCGAGGCCCTGGGCTTCGTGGCGCTGCGGGCCCGGCTGATGCAGCGGGCGCCGGCCGGCGCGATGCTGGCGGTGCCGCTGCCGGAGGAGGGGCTGGCCCGGTACCTCGAACTGGGCGCCGACCTCGCCACGGTGAACGCTCCGGCGTCCTGTGTGCTGGCCGGAACCGAGGAGACCATCACCCGCGTCCAGGACATGCTGACCGCGGCCGGGACCCCCGGCCAGCGGCTGCGTGTCTCGCACGCCTTCCACAGCAGGCTCATGGACGGCTGTGTGGACGAACTGCGCGAGGCCGCCGCCCGGATCGGCCTGCGGCCGCCCACCGAGCGCTTCGTCTCGGGGGTCACCGGCACCTGGATCACCGCGGACCAGGCCACCGACCCCGACTACTGGGCCCGTCATCTGCGGCAGCCGGTGCGGTTCTCGGAGGCGGTGGGCACCGTACTGGCCGAAGCTCCGGACGTGATCCTGGAGACCGGCCCCGGCCCTGCCCTGACCAGCCTCGTCAAGCGCCGCTCCGATCTGCCGCCGCACACCCTGGCCCTTTCCTCGCTGCCGCACCCCGGCGGCCGGACACCGGAGCCGGCGGGCCTGCTGGCCACGCTCGGCAGGCTCTGGGAGGCCGGAGCCTCCGTGGACTGGCGGGCGCTCGCTGAGGACCACTCCCCCGTCGTTCCCCTGGCCGCCTGAGGAGGCATGCCGTGCGCTATCAGACCTTCGGACGGAACACGGGCCTGCGCGTGTCGGAGTACGCACTCGGGACGGGCAATTTCGGTACCCGTTGCGGCGAGAGCGGCAAGGGCTCACAGCTGCTGTGGGCCAGGCGCGGCGCGGGTGCCGACCGGCACACGGCCCGGGCGCTGTTCGAGCGCTTCGCCGAGGCGGGGGGCAACTTCGTCGACACCGCGGACTGCTATCAGTTCGGCGAGGCGGAGGAGCTGCTCGGTGAGTTCCTCGCCGCCGACCGGGACCACTTCGTACTGTCGACCAAGTTCACCAACGGCACGTCGCCGCAGCCCCGGGTCACCGGGACCGGCAACAGCCGCAAGACCATGGTGCGCTCCGTCGAGGCCAGTCTGAAACGCCTGGGTACCGACTACATCGACCTGTACTGGACCCACTTCCCCGACGATCTCACGCCCGTTGAGGAGATCCTGGCGGCCTTCGACGACCTCGTTCGTGCCGGGAAGATCCTTTACGCGGGGCTCTCCAACTTCCCTGCGTGGCGGATCGCCCGTGCCGCCACCATGGCGGACCTGCGGGGCTGGTCGCCGCTGATCGGCGTGCAGACCGAGTACAGCCTGACGCAGCGCACCCCTGACCGGGAGCTGCTGCCGATGGCGGAGAGCCTCGGGCTGGGCGTCGCCATGTGGTCGCCGCTGGGCGGCGGGCTGCTCACCGGCCTGTACCGGCGGGGCGCCGACGGCTGGGTCAGCGACGGCAAGCGGGCCATCCGAGGCGGCGATGGTGGCCGCCAGGAGGCGGTCGTCGACGTGGTGCGGGCTGTCGCAGAGGAGACCGGGGCGCCTGCCGCCCAGGTCGCTGTCGCCTGGGTGCGCGAACGCGCCCGGCGGGCTGCCACCGCCCTGGTGCCCGTCATCGGCCCCCGCAGCCCTGGACAACTCGACGACTACCTCGCCGCCCTCGACCTCACCCTCACCGACGAGCAGTACGCCCGGCTGTGTGCGGCGGGCACGGTGCCCGCGGGCGCGCCCCATGAGGTCAACGCTCTCGCCCGGGACGCCGTACTCGGCGGCGATCCGGGCCGGGTGACCGCCCCCGCTGTCCCCGTGCCGTGAGCCGGAGACCCGCAGACACGAAGACCACCGGGAACGGACGGAGTGACAGGACACGATGACGGCACAGGAACTCGTCGGGGTATGGCGGCTGGAGTCCTTCCGCGACATCGACGGCACAGGAACACCGCAGGAAGGGCCGCTCGGGCCCGAGCCACGGGGGCTGCTCTTCTACTCGGCCGACGGCCACGTCTCCGTGACCATGATGCGCACCGGGCCCGCCCACACCGAACGCAGCAACTACATGAGTTACGCGGGCACCTGGCGACGTGAGGGGGACCGTGTTGTTCACACCATCGACGTTGCCCCCGAGCCGGGCTGGCTGGGTACGGAGCAGTCCCGTGACCTCGAACTGGAAGGTGACGAGCTGGTGTTGCACGGCAACGCCCTGGTCGGTCGGCCGCAGCGCAGGGTCCTGCACTGGCGGCGCGTCGCCGGTGACGCCGGCTGATCAACCCTGCGGGTGTGCAAGGGGCCGGACAGTGGACTTCGGATGGACACGGGGGCAGGGTGAGGACCCGCCCCCCGGAAAGGAACGAGCAGATGAGCGTCGACGTGGAAGCGCTGACCGCCACGGTACGAGGGCCCGTCCTGCAGCCCGGCAGTGACGGCTATGACGAGGAGCGGGCCGGCTTCCAGGCCGGATTCCAGCACCGCCCCGCAGTCATCGTCGGAGCAACCGGCGCCGAGGACGTGCGTGCCGCGGTCCGTTTCGCCGCCGAGCGTGGACTGCCCGTCGCCGTGCACTCCACGGGGCACGGCATCGTCACCGCCCTGGACGGCGAAGGCGTTCTGATCAGCACGCGCCGCATGACGGGCATAGAGGTCGACGCCGAGAACCGCACCGTGCGCATCGAGGCCGGTGCGCGCTGGGGCCAGGTGATCGAGAAGACCGCTCCGCACGGGCTCGCCCCGCTCAACGGCTCCGCCCCGCACGTCGGCGTCGTGGGGTATTTGCTCGGCGGCGGAACGGGAATCATGGGCCGCGAGTTCGGCTACTCCTGTGACCATCTGCGAGCCGTCGATCTCGTCACGGCCGACGGCACACCGCACCATGTCACCCCGGACTCAGACCCCGACCTGTTCTGGGCGCTGTGCGGCGGCGCCGGGAACTACGGCGTGGTCACCGCCGTCGAGACCGACCTGTTCCCGGTCGCCCGGTTCTACGGCGGTGGGCTCTACTTCGAGGCGGACGACCCCGTCGAGATGCTGCGGGCCTACCGGGAGTGGACGCTGACCGCGCCCGAGCAGCTGACCTCCTCGATCGGGATGATGTTCTATCCGCCGATGCCGGTCTTCCCCCAGGAGTTGCAGGGACGGTACGTCGCCGAGATCCGCATCGTCTTCAACGGTGACCCGGCGGACGGCGAGCAGCTGGTGGCCCCGCTGCGCGCACTCGGGCCGCGCCTCATCGACTCCCTCCGGGAGATGCCGTACGAGGAAGCCGGCTCCGTTTACCACGATCCGGACTTCCCCCACCCCTACTTCGGCGGGAACGTGCTGCTTCGTGAGCTCGACCCCACCGCACTGCAGACCCTCATGGACCTCGCGGGCCCCGGCTCGGCCGTCCCGTGCATCATCGACATCCGCCACCTCGGCGGCGCATTCTCCCGCCCGCCGGCCCGCGCCAGCGCGGTCGGCGGACGCGACGCCCAGTACATCCTGCGCGTGATGACCGGCGGGGCACCGGCCCCCGCCGAGGCCGTGCGCGCCGCCCACCAGCGGGTCTACGACGCGATGAAGCAGTGGACCGTGGGGCGCAGCCTCAACTTCGTCTACCACGACGGCTCTCCTGTGGACGAGGAGCAGGTGCGTGAACTGTTCGACGCGGACGCCTATGAGCGGCTCGCACGCATCAAGGCGCGCCACGACCCGGACAACCTGTTTCGTTTCACCCACAACATCAAGCCTGCCGAACGAAATTGACGACCGGTAGCAACATCCCCCGTGCTACCGGTACTCCGGCCCCGGCCTACACAGGCCGGGGCCGGCTCTTTTTCCTGTCCATTTCTATATTGGCTCCATATTCGATCTCCTGAAGGAATTGAATTCCTCTGTAATTGCTCGAACGTCGTTCCCTCTGTCGCTATTCGGCCCCTAGCATGGTCAAGGCGTGAGCGACTGATCGGCAATGTGGAGGAGATGCCTGATGGGCGACCGGCCTGTGGAGTTCGGTATATCGGACTTCGGATTCGCATTCGGAGAGGACCAGCACGTCGAAAAGGTCGCCAAGGACTACGTTGACGACCCCGAGCGGGTGCTGCAGTGGGGCTGCACCACGTTCCACCGGGCCCCGGACGGCGTGTACGCGGTCGACCTTGCCGCTGAGGCGGCCGAACAGGCGCTGGAGCGCGCGGGCATCGGTGCCGACGAGGTCGACCTGGTCGCGCTGGCCACTGCGGAGAACCCCGAGTACCTGTACTGGGACTCCGCCTCCGCACTCGCCCGGGCGCTGAAGATCAAGAAGACGCAGACCCTGCTCTTCGACAACGAGGGCTGCGGCGCGGGCACCACCGCCTTCGGCCAGATCGCGGGCACCTTGGCCCTCCAGCCCGAGTTGAACACCGCGCTCTTCGTCGTCGTCAACCGCGTCGACGAATACCGCCGCAACCGTATGGCCATCAATCAGTGCGTACACAGCGACGGGGCGGTGGCCGTCGTTCTGCGTCGCGGGCACGGCACTAATCGCTGGCTGACCACCGAACAGTTCACCGACCCCGACCTGGTCGACGGATTCCGCGGTGAATACGGCGGGGCCGTCAACCCTGTTCCTCCGGCGGACTGGAAGAACGTCGACGGCTCCAGCGTGGGATGGTTCCAGGCGCACTTCGGCAAGGACCCGAAGCGGCTGCGGGCATTCCTTGAGCAGCGTGACGAACGGGTCGCGGAAATCGTCGACCGGGCCTGCGCCAGGGTCGGCCTCACCCGAGCCGATCTGGACCACGTCATCTACATCAACGACGCGCGGCCGGGCGCCATCGAGGCCGTCTCCGATCCGCTCGGTCTGCCGATCGAGCGCACCAACGCCGAATTCGCCCGGAACCACGGCCACATGGGCGCCGCCGACCAACTCGTCTCGCTCGGCCTGCACCTGGAACGCGGCGATCTCAAGCGTGGGGAGATCGTGGCGCTATGCGGCATATCAGCCGGTATGCGCTGGATCTGCACTCTGTTCGAGATCTAGCGGACTGTGAGGGGGAAGACATGACCGACACCACTGTGGAAACCGATCTCCTGGCGCTTCTGCGTGACGCCGTGGAAGCCGGCCTGGCACCCGGGCCCGCGGTTCGCGGCGAGCTGCTGCAGCTCGACGACCCGAAGAAGGCTCTGCGCGCGGGCAAGATCCTGGAGAGCCTGCGCCCCGAAGGCGGCGAGCTCCGGCCCATACGCGTCGGGATACTGGCCACCTGCACCCTCGGCTCCTATCCCGGCCTCCTGCGGACCGCTCTGGTCGGCGCGGGCGCACTGCCGACCGTCGAGCCCGGCGGATACGGGATGTTCGAGATATCCCTTGCCACCGCCGCGTTCGCCGAGAACGGCGACCCCGACGTCGTCAGCTGTCTGCTGGACGAGTCGTACTTCCTGCCGGAGGACTGGGACGCCACCGATGTCCCCGCCCTGGAGGAGCATCTGGCGACGCGCCTTGCCGATCTGCGGCAGCTGCTGAGCACGAGCAACGAACGGTCCTCGGCGACCCTGCTCGTGCACACGCTGCCACTGCCCGCACGGGTCAGCGACAGCATCATCAGCCGCCGGGCCCGTACCCGGCTGGCGCAGGCGTGGCACAGGCTGAACGCCGACATCCTCGCCCTGGCCGACGACAGCAGCCGGATCGAGGCCGTGGACCTGGCGGGCGCCCTCGCCGAGAACGCGGTACGCGCCCGCGACGACCGCCTCCACGCCTTCGGCGACATGCCGTACACCGACGGGGCGCTACTCGTGCTCACCCACGAGGTACGCCGGTTCGTGCAGGCCAAGCTGGGCCTGTCCCGCAAGGTCCTCGCGCTCGACCTGGACAACACCCTGTGGGGCGGCGTCCTCGGCGAGGTCGGTGCCGAGGGCGTGGAACTCGGTGGGCTTTACCCGGGCAACTGCTACCAGCAACTGCAGCGCACGGTCACCCGCCTGCGCGACCAGGGCGTCGTGCTGGCACTGGCCAGCAAGAACGACGCCGAACCGGTCGACAAGGCCCTCACCGAACACCCCGAGATGCTGCTGAGGCCCGAGTCCTTCTCCGCCACCGCCGTCAACTGGCAGCCCAAGGCGGGGAATCTGCGTGCCATGGCCGATGCTCTCGACCTGGCCACCGGCTCGTTCGTCTTCATGGACGATTCGCCCTTCGAGCGCGGTCAGGTCGCCGCCGAGCTGCCCGAAGTCGCGCTCGTGCCGGCCGACGGCGATCCGGCGCACCTGGTGCGCTCACTGCTGCGGCACGGGTGGTTCGACGTCATGGAGCTGACCACCACCGACCGCAAACGGCCCGAGCTGTACCGCACCCGGGCCCGGCGCAACGAGTTCGCCGGTGAGCATGGCTCCCCCGAGGAGTATCTGCACGCCCTGGGCCTGGAGCTGACGGCGGCTGAGGCCACTGCCTACTCCGTGCCCCGAATCGCTCAACTCGCCGCTCGTACCAACCAGTTCAACCTCACCGGAATCCGCTACGACGAGCCGGGCACGGCCGCGATGAGTGCCGACCCGGCTCATCTGGTCGCCGCGTTCTCGGTGCGCGACCGGTTCGGTGACGAAGGCGTCACCGGCGCCGTCTGGGTGGAGCGCGGTGCCGGCACCTGGCGCGTGACCAACCTGGTGCTCAGCTGCCGGGTGCTGGGCCGGGGTATCGAGCTGGCCATCGCTGGCTGGCTCGCGGACCGGGCCAGGGCGGCCGGCGCCTCGACTCTCCAGGGGAGGTTCGTGCCCTCCGGCAGAAACGGTGTGGCCGCCGAGTTCTGGACCAGGGCCGGGTTCACCCCCACCGACGAGGACGGCGTCTTCGAGCTGGACCTGACCATGGGGAACGGCCCGGCACCCGCATGGATCAACATCGTCGAAAACGAAGAAAGCAGGGCATGATCATGAGTGAACTCGCAGCGACCAGGCTGGCCGTGCTGGAAACCCTCGGCCAGGTTCTCGAAACCCCGGTGGATGATCTCCGGGCCAATCCGGTGCTCGCCACCCATGCCTGGGACAGCCTGAGGTCCCTGGAGGCCCTCACTCTGCTCGAGGACCGGCTCGGCGTCGACTTCGACCTCCGTTCCTTCAACGCCGCACGGACTGTCGACGACCTGGTTCACCTCATCATCCCCGGCGAACTGGCAGCCCACCGTTGACCACACCACGGTCACCGTTCCCGTGGCCCCGTGAGGCACGGAATCCCGCACGGTCTCTTCGGCCGGGCGGGATTCCGCCGTTTCGGGGGCCGTTATCGACGGTGGTGCGGCCGGTGGTGGCCGTGGCTGCGGTGGGGACGGTGGTGGTGGCCCTGGGCGCGGTGGGTGCTGTGGTGGCCCTGGGCGCGGTGCGGGCGGAGAAGGCCGTGTGTGCGGTGGGGACGGGGGTGGTGGCCCTGGACATGGTGCGAGCGGTGATGGCCCTGGACACGGTGCGGGCGGTGGGGGCCGTGTGTGCGGTGGGGGCGGGATCTGGGGGTGTGGGGGGTGAGGTGGATGCCGTGGCGGGCCAGGTAGGGGAGGGGGTTGATGTCCGAGCCGTAGTGGCGGGTGGTGCGGACCTCGAAGTGGAGGTGGGGGCCGGTGGCGCGGCCGGTGGCGCCGCTGTAGCCGAGGTGGGTGCGAGCGCGGACCCTCTGGCCGGGGCGGACCGTGATGCGGGAGAGGTGGCCGAAGAGGGTGTAGCGGCCGTCCTTCATCCGGATCGTCACGGCCTTCCCGTATGCGCCGGACCGTCTGGCGAGGACCACCGTGCCGGAGCCCACGGACCTGACCTTGGTCCCGGTGCGGACGGCGAGGTCGATGCCGGTGTGGTGACCGGCCTGCCAGGTGCCGCGGACGCCGTAGGGCGAGCTGATGCGGTGGCGGGCCTTCGTGGGGTGGCTCCCGGTGCCCGCCGGGGCGGCCAGGGCCACCTGGGACGCCGCCAGCGCGAGGACGCAGCCGGTGGCGGTCGGGGCTATGGCGAGCAGCAGCATTCTGCGCAGCGGGGTGCTTTTGCGGAACGTGGTCATAGTTGCGAGCCCACGCCTTGTGGCGGGTGGTCGCATCCCGGGGCGGGGCACCGGCCCGCCGAACGGGTGGCGGAACGTCCGCCGGGCGGGCCCCGCCGGCCGCCCGGCCGTACTCGTGGCGCGGGCTCAGTCCGTCAGGCGTTCGACCGCCTTGAGGACCTCGCCGGCGCCGTCCTCGGCGGTGAGGCGGTGGGCGGCGGCGCGCGCGTGGTCGCGGCGGGCCGGGGCGGCGGTGGCCTGGGTGAGGGCGTGGGACAGGCGGGCCACGGCGCGGTCCGTGGACAGCTCCGTGAAGGGGATCGGCGCGGTGGCGACGCCCAGGGCGGACAGGCGGGCGGCCCAGAAGGGCTGGTCGGCGGTGACCGGGACCGGGACGGTGGGGACTCCGGCGCGGACGCCCGCGGCCGCGGTGCCGGCGCCGCAGTGGTGCACGACCGCGGCCATCCGCGGGAAGAGGAGGGCGTGCGGGACCTCGCCGACGGTGAGGAGGTCGGCGTCCGCCGCGGTGGGCCCGGTGGACAGGCCGGCCCAGCCGGACTGGAGGACGCCGCGGAGCTTGGCCCGGCGCAGGGCGGCCGCCGCGATCGTGCTCAGGCGCTCGCCCTCGCCGCCCGCCATGCTGCCGAAACCGATGAAGACCGGGGGCGGGCCCGCGGCGAGGAAGTCCTCCACGGCGGGCGGGAGTTGGGCGTCCGGCGCGTGCCAGGGCCACCAGTTGCCGACGACGCCGAGGCCGGGGCGCCAGTCCGTGGGGCGCGGCACCAGGACCTCGCTGAAGCCGTGCAGGACCGGCCGGCCGGCGGCTTCGGCACGGCGGCGGACCGTACGGGGCGTGGCGGGCGGCAGTCCGAGGCGGGCGCGCAGTTCGCGGGCCGCGTCGGCGTAGAGGCGGTCGATGATGTGGAGGGAGAGCCGGCCGGCGGCGCGGTTGCCCCAGCGGCCCAGTGAGCGGCCGCCGCTGACGACCGGGGGGAAGTCACCCGTGGGGGCGCCGGGCACGAGGGGCAGGTCAAGGAACGGGATGCCGCGCGCCTCCGCCAGGTGGTGGCCGAGCGGTGCGGTGGTGGCGGAGAGCAGGAGGAGGCCGGTGTCGTCGTGGACGGCGTCGGCGATGCCGCCGCCCAGTTCGCTGATGAAGGCGGCGGCCTGGCGCATGAGGGCGCCTTTGCCGTCGGGGCCTGTGGGGCGTGTCTGTCCGGTGGTGACCGCGGTGTCGGTGCGACGGGTGCGGGGGTCGGCGGGCAGCCGGCGGAACTCCAGGCCGGCGGCCCGTACGAGCGCGGAGTAGCTGTCGTGGGTGGCGAAGGCGACCTCGTGCCCGGCGGCGCTGAGCCGGGCGCCCAGGCCGGTGTACGGGGCGATGTCGCCGTGGGAGCCGGCGGCCGTGATCAGGATCTTGGTCATGGGTGGTCAGCCTTCTGTGGTCAGCCTTCTTCGGGCGGAGCGGGTGGGTGGATGGGCGGGGGAGCGAGTGCTCGTACCGCGCGGGAGTCCCCGCTCCGCGCGGGAGTCCCGTACCGCGCCTCTGCGCCGTGAGCCCGCGGCTACCCGACCCCGGGCGGCCCCGTGGGGTGTCTCAGTCCTCGTGGGCAGGGGACCGACGGACGGCGTTGGCGTGGACGGCGGTGCGCAGGTACGGGGCGAGGCCGGGGCGTTGTTCGGTGGGCGGGACGAGCAGGGCGAAGGCGCGGGGGTCGGCGGCGAAGTCGTCGGCGATCCGGCCGTGCATGTCGGTGGGGCACGGGGTGAACCAGCGGGTGAGGTGCTGCCGGTGCTCCTCCGCGAGGTCCATCGCGGCGGTGCCGTCGGCCGGTTCCCCGGCGTCGAAGGCGGCGAGGAGCCGTTGGCGCCAGTCGGCGGCCTCGGCCATGATCGTCGCCCAGTCCTCCTTGGAGTGCGCGGCGGCCCGTGCCATCGAGCGCTGATGGCCCTCGCGGTGCTGCCATTTGAGGTGGGCCTGGGTGGCGTACGTGAGGTCGAAGGTCACCTCGCCGAAGACCTCGAACCGCTCCTCGGGCGTCAGTTCCACGCCGGTCTGCTGGACCTCCATGGCGTGTTCGGCGACCTCGACCAGCCGGTGCAGCTTGGCGATCTGGTCGTTGAGGAGGCGGTGCCGGGCGCGGAGGTGGTCGAGCGCGTTGGCCTGCGGGTCCTCCAGGATGGTGGCGATCTCGTCGAGCGGGAAGCCGAGTTCCCGGTAGAAGAGGATCTGCTGGAGCCGGGCGAGGTCGGCCTCGCTGTAGAGGCGGTAGCCGGCGGGGCTGCGGTCGCTGGGGGAGAGCAGGCCGGCCTTGTCGTAGTGGTGCAGGGTCCGCACCGTGATCCCCGCGAAACCGGAGACCTGCCCGACCGAGTAGCTCATCGCAGCGCCCTTCTTCCCGTGATGTCCGGCCGGCCCGCTGTCCTCCGTGGTGCGGTCACCGGTGGCCGGGGCCGTGCCGCTCCGTCACCGTGCGGCCTGACGTCGGGTGAGGGTCAAGCGGGAGAGCGGGAGAGCGGGGGGGCGGAGCGGTGGGCCGGTACCCCGGCACCATCGCCCCGTCCGCCTCAGCCGTCCGGGTAGCGGTCCTGGAGCACCGAGCTGACCAGGGCCTGGACGTCCTCCCGGGCCAGGCCCTCCGCGCGGGCCCGGTCCATCCAGGCGCGGAGTTCCTCGCGGAGCAGGGTGTCCGCGGCGGACTGGGGGCGGGCGAGGGTGCGGCTGACGAAGGTGCCGAGGCCGGGGCGCGGTTCGACTAGGCCCTCGCGTTCCAGTTCGCGGTAGGCCTTGAGGGTCGTGTTGGGGTTGACCTTGGTCGTGGCGGCCACCTGTGCGGCGGTCGGCAGCCGGTCGCCCTCCACCAGGACGCCCAACCGCAGTGCCTGCTGGACCTGTTGCACGATCTGGAGGTAGGTGGCGACACCGCTGCGCCGGTCGATCCGGAATTCGACGACGCTCACCACCTCTCTGCTGCTTTCGTCCGTGCCGTCCTGTGTGCCGGACTGCCCGACCGCTTGATGATCGGCCCGGCCGTGCCGGGTGTCAAAGCGCCGCCCGGGACGTGCCCCGTACGGCGGGAACACATGTCCGGCCGCCCGTCCCGGCCGTCGCGCCGCCGCCCGTTCAGAGCGGCCGCCGGTGGGTCCGCCGGACGACGAACGCCAGCACCGCGGCGGTCAGCGCCAGCAGCAGCGCCGCGCCCAGCCACTGCATCCCCGCCATCTGCCCGTAGTCGAGGTACTGGGTCACCCGGCTGACGATGCCCAGCTTGGCGCGGCAGGCCTGGGCGTCGCCGCCGGTGCAGGTGCCGAAGCCGTAGAGCCTGCCGTCCGCGGTGGACACCCAGTCGTCCATCCGTACGGCGTCGGGCGGCAGGGCGGGGCCGCTGTCGGAGCCGTACGGGTAGGTGGAGCTGCGCAGGGTGCCGAGCCGGGGGCGGACCCGTTCGGCCCAGAGCAGGCCGGTGACCGCGGTGAGCAGGGCGGTGGCCGCCATGGCCGGTACCACCCGCTTGATCAGCATGCCGAGGGCGACACCGCAGGCGGCCAGGAAGAGGGTCCTGGCGACGGGTATGGGGCCGGTGCTGTCGAAGGCGCCGCCGGTCAGCCAGTCGCCGCCGTTGACCAGGGCGTGGGCGGGGGCCCACAGCCAGGTGAGGACGGCCGACAGCGCGGCGGTGCACAGTGCCGCGACGGCCAGCGGCAGGCCCAGCGCGGCGGCGATCCAGCGGCTGCGGCTCACCGACTGGGTGGTGACCAGCTTGACGGTGCCGTGCTCCTGCTCGGCCGAGATCAGCGGGGCGCCGAGGAAGATCCCGAAGAGGACGGGCAAGTACTGCACGAGGGCGAAGTCGAGGCCGAACATGCGGCCGAACCGGCTCTGGAACTCGGTGTACAGCCGCCCGTCGGCGTCGGGGGTGCCGCCGTGGTCGTGCAGGAAGTCCTGCACGCCGATGCGCTGGTAGGCGAAGACGGCGCAGCCGACGGCGGTGACCACCAGGGTGGTGCGCAGCAGGGCGCGGTGCCGGCGCCAGACCAGCCAGGGCAGGCCGTGCAGCAGCCCGCGGCGGGCGCCGGCCGTACCGCTCGCCCCGGCCGCCGCGGCCGTGACGTCCGCGGCGCCGGACGTGCGGGTGGTGCTCACGCCGCGGCCTCCCGCGGTCCGTCGACGCGGGCCTCGTCCGCGATCAGGCTGGGGGCGTCGGGCGCGCGCAGGTAGGCCAGCAGGACCTCCTCCATGCTCGGCGCCAGCACCTCCCAGCTGTCGGAGAGCGGGCCGCCGGCCCGCACCAGGGCGCTGAACTGCCGCCCGGTGACCCGGGATTCGACCACGGTGTGCTGCCGGCGCAGCTCCTCGGGCACCCCGTCGTCCCCCTCGGCGACGCCCGTCACCAGCAGGTGCGCGGGGATCAGGTCCTCGGTCTGGCCGGCCATCCGCAGCCGGCCCTCGGTGAGGACGAGGAGGTAGTCACACATGACCTCCATCTCGGAGAGCATGTGGGACGACATCAGGACGGTCGTGCCGTGTTCGGCGGCCTCGGCCATCAGCAGCCCCGACAGCTCGTGCCGGGCGAGCGGGTCGAGGTCGGACATCGGCTCGTCGAGCAGCAGCAGCTCGGGCCGCTTGCCGAAGGCGAGGGCGAAGGCGACGCGGGTGCGCTGGCCGCCCGAGAGGGTGCCGACGCGGGCGTTGAGCGGCACCTTGCCGGAGCGGACGATCCGCTCGGCCAGCTCCTGGTCCCAGCGCGGGTTGAGCTCACGGCCCAGCCGCAGCGTCTCGGCCACCGTGAAGCGGGGGTAGAGGGGCTTGTCCTGGGCGAGGTAGGCGACCCGGGTCAGGACCTCCGGGTCGGAGACCGGGACGCCGAACAGCTTCAGCGTGCCGGTGGTCGGCTGCACCAGGCGGGTCGCGGTGCCCAGGAAGGTGCTCTTGCCGGCGCCGTTGGGGCCGACGAGGGCGCAGATGTGGCCCGCGGGGAGCCGGAAGGAGCAGTCCCGCAGCGCCCAGCCGCGACCGTACTGCTTCCCCAGTCCTTCGGCCTCGATGGCCCATGGGCTCGGGTCGCTCACCCAGATCCCCCCTTTAGCTAGTTGATTAGTGGAATGAGTATGGGGAGCGGCCCGGACGCCTGTCAACAAAGGGAGGGGGAGGGGCGGTGCGAGGAGCGGGCGGGCGGGGCGGCCGCCCGCTCGGGGGAGCGGGGCGGTCCGGCCGCCTCAGCCCTCCGCGGCCAGCGACTTCGCCATGCAGCGGCTGTCGTCGTACGTCCGGTAGAGGCCGAACTTCTCGACCGGTACATAGCCGCACGAGGCGTACAGCTCCAGCGCCTCGGGCTGCTTGATCCCGGTCTCCAGCACCATGCGGGAGCGCCCCGCGGCGCGTGCGTCGGCTTCCAGGACGGCGAGGATCTGCCGTGCCAGCCCCCGCCCGCGCGCCTCCGGCACCACGTACATCCGCTTGATCTCGGCGTCGCCGACCGCGTACCCCTCCGCCGCGTCCTCCTGCTGTCGCCATCCGCCGGTGGCCACCGGGCGGGCCCCGTCGTAGGCGATCAGGTACATGCCGCGCGGCGGGGCGAACATCTCCGGGGCGAGCGGGGTGATGTCGCCGTCGTCGCCGTAGCGCCAGGCGTACTCCTGCTGCACCAGGGCGTCGAGGGTGACCGCGTCGGGGTGGTCATAGCGGACGGGGCGTATCTCCATTCCAGAAATCGTACGGGCGGGCCGGTGCCCGGCGCGAGGAGCCACCGGGGGTGGGTATCGTGCCCGGATGCTCACCGTGACCTCTGTGAATGTGAACGGGCTGCGCGCCGCGGCCAAGAAGGGATTCGTCCCGTGGCTGGCGGGGACCGCGGCGGACGTGGTGTGCCTGCAGGAGGTACGGGCCGAGGCCGCCCAGCTCCCGGAGGAGGTGCGGCAGCCTGCGGGCTGGTACACCGTGCACGCGCCGGCGGCCGCCAAGGGGCGCGCCGGCGTCTCGCTCTACACCCGGCGGGAGCCGGACCGCGTCCGGGTCGGCTTCGGCTCGGCGGAATTCGACGGCAGCGGCCGCTACGTCGAGGCGGACCTGCCCGGCGTGACCGTCGCCAGCCTCTACCTGCCCTCCGGCGAGGTCGGCACGGAGCGGCAGGACGAGAAGGAACGCTTCATGGCGGAGTTCCTGCCCTACCTCGTCGACCTGCGCAAGCGGTCCGCGGCGGACGGCCGTGAGGTGGTGGTGTGCGGCGACTGGAACATCGCGCACCAGGAGGCCGACCTCAAGAACTGGAAGGCCAACCGGAAGAACGCCGGCTTCCTCCCGGAGGAGCGCGCCTGGCTGACCGACGTCCTGGACGAGACCCACGGCGGCTACGTGGACGTCGTCCGCGCCCTGCACCCGGACACCGACGGCCCGTACTCGTGGTGGTCCTACCGGGGCCGCGCCTTCGACAACGACGCGGGCTGGCGCATCGACTACGCCATGGCCACCCCCGGCCTCGCCGCCCGCGCGACGAAGGCCTACGTGGAGCGGGCGGCCAGCCATGACCAGCGGTGGTCGGACCATGCGCCGGTGACGGTGGTGTTCGAGCGGTAGTTCACTGCCGGGACGCCCCGCACGGGAACCGCTGGTGAAGGGCCGGCGAGGAACGGAGCTCCTGCGGCTCTCGCACGGTGGGCGCAGGTGGCACCCGCCCACCGGATGCCCTAGCGTGCATCGCCGTGTACATGACGCGGCGGTGATCCGCCGCCATCCAGGGAGTCTTCATCTTCATGCGTCCGGCAACCGTCCTTCTGCTGCTTGCTGCCCTGCTCGGGGCCGCGCCGGCCACGGCCGCCCATGCGGCGCCGTCGAACGACGCGGTCTCGCGTGTCGCGTACGGGCGGGGCGGCGGTCACAGTGCCCCCAGCGGCCGTCACGGCGAGCTCGGCAGCGCCGGCGTCGGCAAGGTGCAACTCGCCTACAGGAGCCACAGCGTAGGGACGAACGGTCACTCCCACCTGAAGGAGCCGTGGGAGGTGGTCCTCGTCCTCGTTGTCTACGTCGGCTTCTTCGGCTACGTGGGCTATCGCGGCGTCAAGAAGGTGCGGGGGTTCTTCCGGCGGAACGACTGACGCCCGGAAGAGGGGCCCTCTCGCGCCGCAATTCCGCCTGCGGTGTCCAGGTCCGGCCGCAGGGAATTCAGGGGGCGGTCCTGCGCAAGGGATATCTCGGGGCTTTTGTGTTGCGGTGGGGGGTATGCACAACGGCCCGCCGGGTGGGCCGGCGGGCCGTTGTGAGTTGTGAGGGGAGGGGTCAGGAGACGCGGGAGAACTTCACGTAGCCGCCGTTGTCGGGGCGCTCCCAGATGCCGCGGAAGGCCCAGTTGATGTAGCCGCCGTCGCCCTGGTTCGTGAACTCGCCGTCCTCGAAGACCCAGATGCCGTAGACGACGCCGTCGTAGGTGGCGGTGCCGAACGACTTCACGCCGTTGAAGTGGTCCTCGTACGGCTGGCTCAGGTTGTGCACCATGACGTTGTACTTGCCGCCGGCCGCGTAGAACGCGGACTCCATGAAGCTCTTGACGAAGCCCTCGCGGTTCTGGGCGGTCTTGATCGACGCCTCGATCTTGTTGGCGATGCCCAGAACGTCGACGTTGAGGTTCAGGTTCGCGTTGGCGCCGACGCTGACGGGCGACTCGCCCGCGGCCGCGGCGGCGGCCACCGGCGTGGCCGAGGCGGTCGCCGGGAAGGCCACGGCGGTGCCGGTCAGCGCGGCGCACAGAGCGGCTGCGGCGAGGCTCTTCTTCACGAGGTTCTTCCGGGACATGGTTGTCCTCCATGTGTAGGGGGTGGCAGACCTCCCCGCCCCCGGTGCGGTTGCGGGGACGGAGAGGCGGCCCGGGGCAGCCGCTGGGGAATGCCACTGCGCCGGTGCGGAAACGATGATTCGCGGCCCGGCTCATGATTCGCTCACGTCGTGATCACGGAGTCCGTCAACGGCCCGCGTTTTCTTGACTTTTCGTCAATTCGCTGACTGTGTCCATATAGTGAGAGCGAATGAGGGAAACGGAACCCTGTGTTCCTATCGGTGGTCTTCCTGGAAAAAGGGGCGGTTTGCCGTGCGTCCACCGGCGGCGTGAAGTCGAGGTCACAATGGTTCAGTTGCGGCTACTAGGGCCAGTTGAAATTGAAGTGAACAATGGGCGACTGCTGAGTTTGGGAACCGGCCGGCTGCGCAGTGTGGCGGCGATTCTGATCAGCGAGGTCAATCAGGTGATCACGGTGAGCAGAATGATCGACCTGGCCTGGGACGCGGACCCGCCGGCCAGGGCGAGAGGTGTGGTCCACAATCATGTGCACCGCCTGCGGCGGCTGTTGGTCGGCCAGGCCGAAATCGCCACCCGCGGCCAGGGGTACGCGCTGCTCGCCGATCCGTGCGCGGTGGACGTCAACCGCTTCCGGTACCTGGTGTCCGGCGCCTATGAGGACGAGCCGCGGACCGCCGTCGCCAAACTGCGCCAGGCGCTCGGGCTGTGGCGGGGCGAGGCGCTGGCGGACGTGCCCGGTGAGCGGGTGCGGCGGATGCTGGGCGTCGGGCTGACGCAGGCGCGGGTGGCGGCGTTGCAGGAGCTGGGCTCCAGGCTGCTGATGCTGGGCCGCTACGGGGAGTTGATCACGGAGCTGACCGCCTGGCTCGCGGAGCACCCCCTGCACGAGGAGCTGACCGCGCTCCTGATGCGCGCCCTCCAGGCCAGCGGCAGACAGGCGGAGGCCCTCGACCACTACCACCGCACCAGACGCCATCTGGAAGAGCAGTTGGGTATCGACCCCGGCCCGGCGCTCAGCGAGACCTATCTGGCGGTGCTCAGCGGGAAGCCCGTGGCCACCCCGCCCTTCGCCACTCAGGCGCGGGCCGGGAGCGGGGTGGGGGCCGGGTCCGGTGTCGGTGCCGGTGTGGGTATCGGTGCCGGTCCCGGGGCCGGCGTCCGCTCCGGTCCGGGTGCCGCCGCGCCGTACGCCCCCGATCCGGCCGCGCCGTACGCCCCCGGCCCGGCCGCGCCGCGCGGCCCCCACCCCGGCCCCACCTCGTCATACGACCTCACCGACCCGTACGTCCCCGCCGCCCCCTACGACCCGACTGCCCCCTACGGCCAGGCCAGCCCCTACGGACCCGACCGCCCCTCCACCCCGCCCCCGCCCCGACCGGCCCAACTCCCGCCCCGTATCGCCGACTTCTGCGGACGGGCGCGGGAGATCGTCGCGCTGGACCAGACGCTGGACCGGCTGCCGCGGCCGGACTGTGTGGTGCTCGCGGGTGGCGGCGGGGCCGGCAAGACCACGCTGGCGGTGCACTGGGCGCACCGCCACCGGGCGGAGTTCCCCGACGGGCAACTCTTCGCCGATCTGCGGGGGTTCGAGCGTCCCCCGATGCGGCCCGACACCGTGCTGGGGATGTTCCTGCGGGCCCTGGGGGTGCCCGAGGGGCGGATACCCGACGGACTGGCGGAGCGCTCGGCGCTCTACCGTGCGCTGCTCGCCGGGCGGCGGATGCTCGTGGTGCTGGACAACGCCGGCACGGCGGAACAGGCGCGCCCGCTGCTGCCCGCGACGCCGGGCTGTCTGGCCGTGGTGACCAGCCGGCGGCGGCTGAGCGGGCTGGTGGTCCGGGACGGCGCGGCCCTGGTCACGGTGGGGCCGTTCGCCGCGGACGACGCCCTGGAGCTGCTGGCCAACGTGCTGGGCCCGGCGCGCCTCGCGGCGGACCCGGCGGCCGCCCGGGAGCTCGTCGAGCGCTGCGACCGGCTGCCGCTGGCGCTGCGGATCGCCGCGGCCCGGCTGATGGCGCACCCCGACTGGCCACTGGGCTGCTGGACCGGGAAGCTGGCCGACGAGCGCCGCCGGCTCCAGGAACTGTCCGCACACGACGCCGACCTGGCGGTGGAGGCCTGCCTCTATCTCAGCTACCGCGCACTGTCGAGCGGGGCGGCCCGGCTGTTCCGTCTCCTCGGGCTCCACCCCGGCCCGGACGTGGACCTGCCCGCCGCCGCGGCCCTGGCCGGCCGCGATGCCGAACGCACCCACCGCCACCTCGCCGAACTGAGCGACGCGCACCTGGTCGAGGAGCATGCGCAGGGGCACTACGTACGGACCGAGCTGGTGCGCCTCTACGCCGCGCAGCGGGTCGCGTCCGAGGAGACCCCGGCCGACCGGGACCTCGCCCGGGAGCGGCTGCGGGACCACATGGCGCTCCACGGGCGGTGACGGCGCGAGGCCGTCCCCCGGCGGCCCGCGGTCACCTCTGCTCCGGTCCGTCCGGCCCCTCCGGTCCCGCCGGTCTCTCCGGGGGCAGCCACTTCGCCACCTCCGCGCGCACCCGGCGGTCCATGGCCATGGACAGTTCGGCCTCGACCACGCCCTTGGAGAGCGGGCGGAGCTTCTCGATGGTCTCGCTGATCCGGTCGACCTCGTGGGGGGCGACGTCCTCGCACGCCGCGAGGCGACCGAGGACGTCGGAGAGGAGGTGGGTGCGGATGAGGCCGGTGAAGACGTCGGCGAGGGCGTCGGCGTGCGCGCGTACCTGGCGGCCGGCCTCCAGGACGGCGGCCAGCGGGACGCCCTTGTGGACGAGTTCGGTGGAGGCGTCCAGGAGGCGGCGGCTGATGTGCACGAACTCGTCGCCGTCGACGGCGAGATAGCCGATGTCCAGGGACGTGCTGAGGTTCTCGGGGGTGATGTCCTCGCTGAAGTGGTCGGCGAGCGCCTCGGGGGTGAGGCGGACCGGTGTCTCCTCGGACCAGGGCGGGACCAGGGGGTTGTCCAGGCCGAGGAGTTCGCCCACGTCGCGGCCGGTGTCGAAGGCGGCGAGGAGTTCGGCGATGCCGCCGAGGGTGTGCCCGCGCTCCAGGAGGGCGCCGATGGTGCGCAGCCGGGCGAGGTGGTGCTCGTTGTACCAGGCGATCCGGCCCTCGCGGCGCGGCGGCGGGATGAGCTTGCGCTCGCGGTAGAAGCGCAGCGTACGGACCGTGATGCCGGCTTCCCTGGCCAGGTCGGCCATCCGGAGTTCGCGCGGGGGGCGGGGGTCCGCGGGCTCCGTCCGCGCGTCCTGGGGGTTCTCGTTCGCTGCCACGGGTTCAGCCTATGCCGGGGGGTGAGTATCGGGGCCGGGGTGCGACCGGGGGTAACTTCCTGCCGTCCGCCCCCTACCGCTCGGTACGTGGCTGCCCTACGCTCCCATTGCGCCAGTGATTGCTGGCGCGGTTGACCGGAGGGCTGGGACGGCTGCCGTGCCCGGGAGCACGGCACCGAAAATGGCAGGAAGAACGTCGGACTCGGGAGGCGGCGGGATGGACGGGCGCGAACGCAGGCATGTGCGGGTTGCGGTGATCGGATCGGGGTTCGGTGGCCTGGGGGCGGCGGTCCGGCTGCGGCGCCAGGGGATCACCGACTTCGTGATCCTGGAACGGGCCGACGCGGTCGGCGGCACCTGGCGGGACAACAGCTATCCGGGGTGTGCGTGCGATGTGCCCTCGCACCTCTACTCCTTCTCCTTCGCACCCAACCCGGAGTGGCCGCGGAACTTCTCCGGGCAGCCGCACATCCGCGCGTACCTGGAGCGGGTCACCGACACCTTCGGGCTGCGCCCGCACCTCCGCTTCAACTCGGAGGTGCGCGCCCTGCGGTGGAACGGGGACGCGCTGCACTGGGAGGTGGAGACCGCGAGCGGGCCGCTGATCGCGGATGTGGTGGTGTCGGCGACCGGGCCGCTGTCGGACCCCAAGGTGCCCGACATCCCCGGGCTGGACACCTTCCCCGGCAAGGTCTCGCACTCCGCCCGCTGGGACCACGACTACGACCTGCGCGGCAAGCGCGTCGCCATGATCGGCACCGGGGCCTCGGCGATCCAGATCGTGCCGGCCATCCAGCCGGAGGTGGAGCGCCTCACGCTCTTCCAGCGCACCCCGCCCTGGGTGCTGCCGCGCGCCGACCGCAAGATCAGCGCGGCCGAGAAATGGCTGCACACCAAGGTCCCGGCGACCCGGGCCGCGCGCCGCGGGCTGCTGTGGGGCATCCGGGAGCTGCAGGTCAGCGCCTTCACCAAGCGCCCCAACGAGCTGGGCCTGATCGAACGCCTGGCCCGCAGCCACCTGAACAAGGCCGTCAAGGACCCGGCGCTGCGGGCCGCGCTCACCCCCGACTACCGCATCGGCTGCAAGCGCATCCTGCTCTCCAACACCTACTACCCGGCGCTGGCGCAGCCCAATGTGGACCTGGTCTCCGCGGGGCTGAAGGAGGTCCGCGGCAGCACCCTCGTCGGGGCCGACGGGAGCGAGACCGAGGCCGACGCGATCGTCTTCGGCACCGGCTTCCATGTGACGGACCTGCCGATCGCCCAGCGCGTCACGGGCGTCCACGGGACGACGCTGGCCGAGGAGTGGAAGGACGGGATGGCGGCGCTGCGCGGCGCCAGCGCGGCCGGCTTCCCCAACTTCCTCACCATCATCGGGCCCAACACCGGCCTCGGGAACAGCTCGATGATCCTGATGATCGAGGCCCAGCTGAACTACCTGGCCGACTTCATGCGCCAGCTCGACGTCCTCGGCGGCAAGATCGCGCTGGACGCCCGGCCGTCCGCCGTCCAGGACTGGAACCGCAGGCTCCAGCAGCGGATGACCCGCACGGTGTGGAACGTGGGCGGCTGCGACAGCTGGTACCTGGACGCCGACGGCCGCAACACCACCGTCTGGCCGGGCACGACCGGGGAGTTCAAGAAGGTCACCCGGCAGGTCGACCTCGCGGAGTACGCGGTGCTGCGGCCACCGGGCGGCGCCGCGGGCCGGAGCACCGGCGAGCGCGCGGAGGTGGCCGTATGAGCCGCCGGCCCGCCCATGTCACCAGCGGCCCCTACGCCCCGCCGGTACCGCGTACGACGCGGAGCGTCACCTCGGCCGACGGGGCCCGGGTGTACACCGAGATCCATGGCCCCGAGTCCGCCCCCGCCGTCGTCCTGGCGCACGGCTGGACCTGCTCGACCGCCTTCTGGGCCCCGGTCGTCCGCGACCTGGCCACCGACCACAAGGTCGTGCTCTACGACCAGCGCGGCCACGGCCGCAGCCCCGCCGCCCGCCCGGCGGGCCACAGCACCCATGCCCTCGCCGACGACCTGGTCGCCGTACTGGAGGCGACCCTGGCGGCGGGCGAACGGGCCGTGCTGGGCGGCCACTCCATGGGCGGCATGACGATCATGGCCGCCGCCGAGCGGCCACAGCTGCGCGAACGGGCCGCGGCCGCGCTGCTGTGCAGCACCGGCAGCGCCGATCTGCCCGCGGAGTCACGGGTGTTCCCGCTGCGCGGCCCGCGGGGCCGCCGGCGCGCCCACCAGCTGATGCTGCGCTCACGGGCCCCGCTCGGCCCGGTCTCGCCGCTCACCCGGCGGGCCCTGAAGTACGCCACCATGGGGCCGGGCGCCACCGCCGAGCAGATCGAGGCCTGCGCCCGGATCGTGCACGGCTGCCCGACCGGGGTACGGGCCCGCTGGGGCGCCGTGCTGGACGGTCTCGAACTGACCGGTGGCGCCGGCCGGCTGGAGCTGCCGACCGCGGTCCTCGCGGGCACCGCCGACCGGCTCACCCCGCTGGTGCAGGCCCGTCGGCTGGCCTCCGTCCTCCCCGACTTCCGCGGGCTGACCGAGCTGCCGGGGCGGGGACACATGACGCCCATCGAGGACCCCGGCGCGGTCTCCGGGCTGCTGCGCACCCTCGTCCGGGACCACCTGCCAAGCGCCGGGGCGCCGGCGGCCGCGACCGCCGAAGTGCCGCACGGCGCACGGCAGGAGAAGGGGGAGACGGCATGAGGGCGAGCAGGGATCTGACCGGGCAGGTCGTCGTGGTGACCGGTGCGGCGCGCGGGGTCGGTGCGCTGCTCGCGCGGAAGCTGTCGGCGCGCGGTGCGACGCTGGCGCTGGTCGGCCTGGAAGCGGACGCACTGCGTGCCGTCGCCGCCGGTCTGCACGGCCCGGCGCACCACTGGCACGCCGATGTCACCGACCACGAGGCGATGGCCCGGGTGGCGGGCGAGGTCAAGGACCGCTTCGGGAAGGCCGATGTGGTCGTCGCCAACGCCGGGGTGGCGACCGGCGGGCCGTTCGCCGACTCCGACCCGGTCGCCTGGAAGCGGGTCATCGAGGTCAACCTCATCGGCGGCGCGGTCACCGGCCGCGCCTTCCTCCCCCTCCTCACGGCGTCCCGCGGCTACTTCCTGCAGATCGCCTCGCTGGCCGCGATCACCCCGGCGCCGATGATGACCGCGTACTGCGCGTCCAAGTCGGGCGTCGAGGCGTTCGCGCACTGCCTGCGCGCCGAGGTCGGCCACAAGGGCGTACGGGTCGGCGTCGGCTATCTGAGCTGGACGGACACCGACATGGTGCGGGGCGCCGACCAGGACGAGGTGATGCGCGAACTGCGCTCCCGGCTGCCCTGGCCGGCGAACCGCACCTATCCGCTGGGACCCGCCGTCGACCGGATCGTCGCGGGCATCGAGCGCCGCTCCGCGCATGTCTACGGGCAGGGCTGGCTGCGCGGTATGCAGGCGGTGCGCGGATATCTGCCCTCGCTCATCGGGACGGCGGGGCGGCGCGAGATGCGGCGCTTCGGGGACCGGCTGGACGGGATGCGGGTCGGGCTGGTGGGCGCCGGGGGCGAGGCGGACGAGAAGGCGCGGGCGGACCGGTGAGCGGCCGCTGAGCCAGGGCCGAGCCGCCGAGCCCCCAAGATGCTCACGGTGCGTAGTCAACCGTGATCGAAATGCGAGCAATGTCCGGGCGTGTCACGCTGAACGGGGCCCAAAACCCCCCTTTACACCCCACTAGGAGTGAACAGCATGGGCATCAAGGACCAGTTCCAGGACAAGGCCAACGAGCGCAAGGACCAGGCGCACATGGCCATGGGTGACGCTCGCGAGCAGGGCAACGAGCGCGGCCAGCGCCCGGACCACGAGCGCGGTGGTCAGCGCCAGGACCGTGAGAACGGGCGCCAGGGCGGCCAGGACCGCGGCCAGCAGCCCCGTGAGCGCGGCCAGCAGGGCCGCCGGCCGGCCCAGGACGCGATGGACGCCGCCGAGGGCCGTCACCAGAGCTGACGTGGCTCGTCCTGAACACCACGCACGGCGACGTACGCGCCAAGCGTGAAGGGGCGCACCCGGTCGACCGGGTGCGCCCCACCGTGTTGCCCTGCTGCCCCGTTACCCCGTTTCCCTCAACGCCCGTGACCGTGAGGTCAGTCGGTGGCCGCGGTCAGCTGACGACCTTGAGCTCGGTCGGCCAGCCGTAGCGCCCGGCCTTGGTGAAGAGGCTGGTGATGTCGTCCGGGCTCAGCTTGATGCAGCCCAGCGAGCGGTAGTCATCGGCGCCCTCCCAGCGGTAGGGGCTGTCCTTGCCGGGCTGCGGGTCGGCCTGGCTGCCCTCGGGCCACATCTCGCTGTGCACGAACAGCTCGGCGCGGGTGGTCCGGCCGTTCCCGCACACCTTGTCCTGGACGTGGATCACCTTCCCGTTCACCCCCTGGTCCCCGCCGTTGTAGTGCGCGTCGTGGGCCAGCACCTGGTAGCTGCCGTTCGGCAGCCAGCCCTGCGAGGTGGCGCACTCGTCCTTTCCGTTGGGGCCGCCGTCGCCGGAGCCGGCGCGGTACTTGGCGAGCACCGTGTCCTTGGCGTCCGGGACGCTCTTCATCAGGTAGAGCCGCGAGTCGCCCGGGTCGCTCTGGTTCTTGTTGAAGTAGAGGTACGTACCGCCGGCCGCGGCGGCCTCGGTGGTCTTCCCGGACGCCGGCGGGGCGGCCAGCGCGGGGGCTGCTGCGGTGGCGGTCAGGCCGCCGGCCAGTGCCAGCACGGCGGCCAGCGGCGCGATCCGGTGACGGATTGCCATGGGTGAGTCTCCGTTGCGGTGGGGTGGTGCCGGGGCTCGTGCGCAGGCCCCGGCCGGGAACGCTAGGACCGCCATGTAATGAGCACGTAACCGGAAGATGATCGGTTGTCTCGGACCGGAACCCGGCCGTTCGTGCAGGTCAGTTGGGCACCGGTCGTCCGGTCACGCGGCCGAACTCGTCGGCCTGACACAACAGCTCAGGGAACAGCCCGGGTTGACCTGTCGTCAGCTCGAACAGCGGGCGGCGGAGCGGGGCGAGGCGCTCGCCGGCAGCACGCTCGCCGACGTCCTGTGCGGGAGCGGACGACCGGACGTTCCTGATCGGCCCGGGGTGAGGCGAACGGGCCACCGGGGACAACGGGTCACTGGAGACGGCGGGTCACCGGAGGCGGCGGGTCACCGGGGACAACGGGCCACCGGGGACAGCGGGGCACCGGAGATGGGGGGCCACTGCGGACAGCGGGCCACCGGCGCGGACCGGTGCGCGTCAGGCCCCGGCCGCCTCCGCCGTCCCTCCGCTGCGCGGCGGCAGCGGCGGCCGCCGCAGGTCCGGCACGTCCGACAGGTCCGGAGGGGTGGCCGCCGGATGCCGCTCCAGCAGCTCCAGCGCGGTGCGGATCGCGACGCCCAGCTGGGGGTGCCGGCCCTCCGCCCAGTGCAGCGGGGAGCGCAGGGCCTCGATGTCGACCTCGACGCCGTGGTTCTCCACGCCCCAGCCGTAGAGCCGGAACCACGCGGCGTTCATCGGGACGGTGATCGCGGTGCCGTCGGCGAGCCGGTGGCGGCCGGTCATCCCGACCACCCCGCCCCAGGTGCGCATGCCGACCACCGGGCCGAGGCCCTGGAGCTTGAAGGCCGCGGTGATCATGTCGCCGTCGGACGAGGTCATCTCGTCGGCGACCGCCACGACGGGGCCGCGCGGCGCGTTGCTGGTGTACGAGACGGGCTCGGCGTCCCGGGTCAGGTCCCAGCCCATGATGGTGCGGGTCAGCTTCTCGATCACCAGCTCGGAGATGTTGCCGCCCGCGTTGCCCCGGACGTCCACGATCAGCGCGGGCCGGGAGACCTCCATCCGCAGATCGCGGTTGAACTGCGCCCAGCCGGAGCCGCCCATGTCGGGGATGTGCAGATAGCCGCACCGGCCGCCGCTCAACTCCCGTACCACCGCGCGGCGTTTGGCCACCCAGTCCTGGTAGCGCAGCGGCCGTTCGTCGACCAGCGGGACCACCGCGACCCGGCGGGCCGGGCCCTCGCCGTCCGGCGGGGAGAACGTCAGCTCCACGGTGGTGCCGCCGGCCGCGGCCAGCAGGGGAGCGGGGCCGGTCACCGGGTCCACCGGGCGGCCGTCGACATGGGTGAGCGCGCTGCCCTCGCGGATACCCGTACCGGCCAGCGGGGAACGGGCCCTGGAGTCCGAGGACTCGCCGGGCAGAATCCGGGTGACCACCCAACGGCCGTCCCGGCACACGAGGTTCGCGCCGAGCAGGCCCATGGCGCGCTGGTAGTGCGGCGGCCCCTCGTTGCGGCGCGCGCCGGTGACATAGGCGTGCGAGGTCCCGAGTTCGCCCATCACCTCGCGCAGCAGATCGGCGAACTCGTCGGGGGAGGCGACCCGGTCGAGCCGCGGCCGGTACTGCGCCAGCACCGCGTCCCAGTCGACCCCGCACATCCGAGGCTCCCAGAAGTACGCCCGGGTGATCCGGCCCGCCTCCTCGAACGCCTGGTGCCACTCCGCGACCGGATCGACGTCGTGCAGGATGCGCCGCAGGTCCAGGAAGACCGTGGAGTCGCTGTCGGGTGGTTCGGTCGCCGGTACCGCGCGCAGGTCGCCCTCGTCGTTGACGACCAGCCGGGAGCCGTCGCCGCTGAGCGCGAACCCGTCCAGGGAGCTGGTGAGTTCGGTGCGCCGGGCCTTGGTCAGGTCGAAGTGTTCGAGGGTGGGGCGGCCGGAGGTCTCGGCCGGGTTGGCGAAGGTCTCGCCCAGCGCGCCGGAGATCGGCCAGCGCAGCCAGACCAGCCCGCCGCCGCCGACCGGCTCCAGGGACGAGTACTTGGACGCCGCCACCGGGAACGGCGTGACCCGGTTCTCCAGCCCCTCCACCTCGACCAGCAGCGGCCCCTCACCGGCCGGCGGGGGGATCTCGTCCGGGTCCAGACCGCCCGCGGCGGGGCGGCCCTCCGGGGACAGCGCGAAGGGGGAGGGGGTCGCCGACGACAGCGGGACGAGGTGGGGGCGGCAGCCCAGCGGGAACGACAGGTCGCCGGTGTGCACGTCGTAGACCGGGTCGAAGCCGCGCCAGGACAGGAACGCCAGATAGCGGCCGTCGCGGGTGAACACCGGCTGCTCGTCCTCGAACCGGCCGTTGGTGACGTCGACGATGTGCCCGTCGGACAGCCGGGCCATCTTGATCTGCCGCAGGGTCCGTCCGATGCCGGGGTGCGACCAGGTCAGCCAGCGGGAGTCGGGGGAGAACGCCAGGTCGCGGACCGGGCCGTTGACGGAGCGGATCAGCTCGGTGACCCCGCCGGAGCCGGCCTCCTCGGTGCCCGCCCCCTCCTCCGGGCGGGCCACGTCCACCAGCAGCAGCCGGCCGTCGTGCGCGGCCACCGCCAGCCGTTCGCCGTCCGGCGCCGCGGTCATCTCGTGGACCCGGCCCAGTTCACCGGCGGCCAGCCGGCGCGGTTCCCCCGCCGCGCTGGCCCGCGGCAGGTTGGTGATCTCGATCGCGTCGTCGCCCTCGGCGTCGGTGACATAGGCGATCCGGCCGCTGGCGCCCAGCATCTCGGGGAGCCGGACCCGTACGCCGGGGACGTCGTGGATGGTCCGGGCCGGGCCGTCGCGGTGGGTGAGCCAGTACAGGCTGCCGCGGACGCCCACCGCGCTGGCCCGCCCGGTCGTGTCCACCGCGAGCGCGGTGACGTGCGAGGCGGCCGGGACCTGGTAGCCGCGCCGCCCGGCCCGCGGACCGCCCAGCCGCACCGCCAGCCTGCGCGGCACCGCGTCCGGGCCGAGGCCGTCGATCAGCCAGAGGTCACCGGCGCACTGGTAGACGATCCGCTCGCCGTCGGTCGAGGCGTGCCGGGCGTAGAAGTCGGCGTGGTCGGAGTGGCGGCGCAGGTCGGTGCTGTCGGGCAGACAGGAGTAGACGTTGGCGATGCCCTCGTGGTCGGAGAGGAACGCGATCCGGCCGCCGACGAACATCACCGAGTCCAGGTGCCCGTACAGATCCGGCAGCAGCCGGGTGCCGTGCAGCCACATCCGGCCCATCGCGCCGCCCCGGTAGCGCTTCCAGGAGGCCGGCTCGTGCGGCGGCTTGCCGGTCAGCAGCAGGGTGCGGTGCTCCCCTCCGACATCGGCGACCGCGATGTCGGAGACCGGCCCCCAGGGCAGGTGACCGCCGGGGCTGCCGTCGGTGGGCACGCTGTAGGCCCACGAGTAGTACGAGAACGGCTGGCCGTGCGAGGAGACCGCCAGGACGTGGCTGTGGCCCTCGTGGTCGGGGGGCGCCCAGCCGCAGACCCGGGCGTCCGTGCTGCCCCAGTACGTCAGCCGGCGGGCCGGGCCGCCCTCGACCGCCGCGAGATGGACCTCCGGGTCGAGGCTGCGCCAGGTCGTGAAGGCGATCTGCCGCCCGTCGGGGGAGAAGCGGGGGTGGCCGACGCGGGTGCGGTCCACGGTCAGCCGCCAGGCGCGGCCGGGCTCCCCGCCGTCCGGGGCGAGCGGGGCGATCCACAGGTCGTCCTCGGCGGCGAAGCAGAGCAGGTCGCCGTGCAGATGCGGAAAGCGCAGATAGGAGCCGCCGGGCGGGTCCGGCCGGGCCGGCATCCGGCGCAGCCGCCCACCAGGCTTGGCGGGGTCCGGCTCCGGGCGCTGCCCGACGGCCTCGGGTGCATCGCTCACGCACCCATCGTTTCGGCACGGGCAGAGGGCGGCAACCCGGACGGGTGACGGCCGCCCCGCGCACGGCCCGCGGGCACCGGCGTCCGCCCGTTCGCACGGATGTGCCATCGGGGGAGAGTGCCCGGGCGGGACCCGCTGTCGGAGGCGCCGGAGCCGTTCCGCATCATGGGCGCTCTTGCAACATGTTTGCAGGAGGCACCACCATTGGTGGGTTGCAGAGCCTGGAGCGGAGAACCCGAGATGCACGTACCCGATGGATTCATCAACGCGCCGGTGTCGGCGGCGACCGGTGTGGTCGCCGCCGCCGCGGTCGCGGTCAGCCTGCGCGGTGCCCGGCGTGAGCTGGCGGGTGCGGGGCCGGTCGGTGCGGCCGCCGCCGAGCGTACGGCGCCGCTGGCCGGACTGGTCGCGGCGTTCATCTTCGCCGTGCAGATGCTGAACTTCCCGGTCGCGGCCGGCACCAGCGGGCACCTGCTGGGCGGCGCCCTCGCGGCGATCCTCGTCGGCCCGTACACCGGCGTGCTGTGCGTCTCGGTCGTGCTGCTGATGCAGGGCGTGCTGTTCGCCGACGGCGGGCTGACCGCGCTGGGCGTGAACATCACCGACATGGCGATCGTGACGACCGTGGTCGCCTACGCCCTGTTCCGCGGGCTGGTGAAGGTGCTGCCGCGCAAGCGCCGCTCCATCACCGTGGCCTCCTTCGTCGCCGCCCTGCTCTCGGTGCCGGCCGCCGCGGTCGCCTTCACCGCCCTCTACGCGCTCGGCGGGACCGCGGACGTGCCGATCGGCAAGGTCTTCACCGCCATGGTCGGCGTGCACCTGCTCATCGGCATCGGCGAGGCCGCCATCACCGCCCTGACCGTCGGCGCCGTGATCGCGGTGCGCCCCGACCTGGTCCACGGCGCCCGCGGGCTGGCCAAGCCCCTGGAGCTGCGCACCTCGCCGCTCGCCACCCCGGCCGACGGGACCACCCCGGCCGATGCCCCGGCCACCGCCCCCGTCCCCGCTGCCGAACCGGCCCCCGCGCGCCGCTCCGTCCGCCGCGTCTGGCTGGCCGGACTCGCCGCCGCCCTGGTGTGCGCGGGCGGCCTCAGCTACTACGCCTCCGCCAACCCCGACGGCCTGGAGAAGGTCGCCCACGACCACGGCATCGACGCCAAGGCCGAGGACCACGCCGCCAAGGACTCCCCGCTCGCCGACTACGGCGTCAAGGACATCACCGACCCGCGGCTGTCCGGCGGCCTCGCCGGGGTCATCGGCGTCGGCGCGACGCTGGCCGTGGGCACCGGCGTCTTCGTCGTGGTGCGCCGCCGCCGGAGCGCCGCCACCGCGGAGCGGCCGGACACGGGCGCCGGCCGCCCGTCGGAGAGCGTCTGACATGGGCGCCGGACATGCGCACAAGCTCTACCGGCACGGGCACTCGCCCGTGCACGCGCTGCCGGCGCACTGCAAGATCGCGGCGGTCTTCTGCTTCGTCCTCGTCGTCGTCTCCACCCCGCGCGAGGCGGTCTGGGCGTTCGGGCTGTACGCGCTGCTGATCGCGGCCGCCGCCGGGGCCGCCCGGGTCCCGGCCGGGTTCCTGCTCAAGCGGCTGCTGATCGAGGTGCCGTTCGTCGCCTTCGCCGTGCTGATGCCGTTCGTCGCCGAGGGGCCGCGGGTCACCGTCCTCGGGATGAGCCTGAGCGAGTCCGGCCTGTGGGGCGCCTGGAACATCCTCGCCAAGGGCACGCTCGGCGTCGCCGCGTCCGTGCTGCTCGCGTCCACCACCGAGCTGCGCGCACTCCTGCTGGGCCTGCAGCGGCTCCGGATGCCGCCGCTGCTCGTACAGATCGCGTCCTTCATGATCCGCTACGGCGATGTGATCACCGACGAGATGCGGCGGATGCGGATCGCCCGGCTCTCCCGCGGCTTCGAAGCGCGCGGCGTCCGCCACTGGGGCGTGCTCGCCAAGTCCGCCGGGGCGCTGTTCATCCGCTCCTACGAGCGCGGTGAGCGCGTCCACCTCGCCATGGTCAGCCGCGGCTACACCGGCACCATGCCCGTGGTCGACGGCAGCGCCGCCACCCGCACACAATGGTCCCGCGCGGCCGCCCTGCCCCTCGCCGCGCTCGCCGTCTGCCTCCTGGGATGGACCCTTTGAGCACCACCACGCCCGCCCCCTCCCTCGCCGTCTCCGGCCTCGCCTACGCCTACCCCGACGGGCACCAGGCGCTCTTCGGCGTCGACCTGACCATCGGCCGGGGCGAGCGGGTCGCCCTGCTCGGGCCCAACGGCGCCGGCAAGACCACCCTCGTCCTGCACCTCAACGGCATCCTCGAAGCGGGCGCCGGCAGCGTCGCGGTCGCCGGGCTCCCGGTCGCCAGGGAGCACCTCGCCGAGATCCGCCGCCGCGTCGGCATCGTCTTCCAGGACCCCGACGACCAGCTGTTCATGCCCACCGTCCGGGAGGACGTCGCCTTCGGGCCGGCCTCCGCGGGGCTGCGCGGCGCCGCCCTGGAGGAGCGCGTCACCGAGGCGCTCACCCAGGTCGGGATGGCGGAGTTCGCCGACCGGCCGCCGCACCACCTCTCCTTCGGGCAGCGCCGCCGGGTCGCCGTCGCCACGGTGCTGGCGATGCGGCCGGAGATCCTGGTCCTCGACGAGCCGTCCTCCAACCTCGACCCCGCCTCCCGCCGCGAACTCGCCGATATCCTGCGGTCGTTGGACGTCACCGTCCTGATGGTCACCCACGACCTGCCGTACGCGCTGGAGCTGTGCCCGCGGTCCGTCGTGCTCTCCGGCGGTGTGCTCGTCGCCGACGGGACCACCCAGGAGCTGCTGTGCGACGAGGAACTGATGCGCACCCACCGGCTGGAGCTGCCCTTCGGCTTCGACCCGCGGTCGGTCCACGTCCCGCGCTGACCCACCGCCGGCGCTCTTTCCCGGCACCCCAGGCCGCGCTTCCGGCGTGTGACGAAGGCCACGGGCCGCGGTCCTGGTCATCAGCACCGACCCGCGCGTTGCACCATGGATGGGTCACGAAAGCGACGGATGCATGGGAAGCGGGAGTCAGTGGTGGACGTCCAGGGCACGGTCGAGGACGGCTTCGAGCCGGTCCGGGACGCCTTCATGGCCAACTTCGCGCGGCGCGGTGAGCGGGGCGCGGCGGTCGCCGTGTACCGGCACGGGCGCAAGGTCGTCGACCTGTGGGGCGGCACCAGGGACGGCGACGCGGGCAAGCACGCGGCGGGCGCGGCCCCCTGGGAGGCCGGCACCGCCCAGGTGATCCGTTCCGCGACCAAGGGCATCGCCGCCATCGTCCCGCTGCTGCTGCACCAGCGCGGACAGCTCGACCTCGACGCACCGGTCGGCACGTACTGGCCCGAGTTCAAGGCCGCCGGCAAGGAACGCGTCCTGGTCCGCCATCTGCTCTCGCACCGCGCCGGACTGCCCGTACTGGACACCCCGCTCACCCCGGCGCAGGCCCTCGACGGCGTCAGCGGCCCCGCCGCCCTCGCTGACCAGGCACCCGCCTGGGAGCCCGGCACGGACCACGGCTACCACGCGCAGACCTACAGCTGGCTGCTCGGCGAACTGGTGCTGCGGGCCACCGGCCGCACCCTCGGCAGCTGGGTCGCCGACGAGATAGCCGGGCCGCTCGGCCTCGACCTGTGGATCGGCCTCCCCGAGGCGGAGCGGTCCCGCGTCGGGCGGATCGCCGCCGTCGAGCCCCCGGCCCCTTCCGCCGCGGCGGGCCTCCGCGTCCGCCCCAAGCAGGCCGTCGCCGACGCGTACGCCGATCCGGACTCGCTCACCCGCCGCGCCTTCGGCGCGATCTCCCCCGACCCCGACGAGAACGCGCCGGAGTACCGGGCCGCCGAGCTGCCCGCCTCCGGGGGCATCGCCACCGCCCGCTCCCTGGCCCGCTGTTACGCCGCGCTCATCGGCCCCGTCGACGGCCGCTCCCGGCTCTTCGCGCCCGCCACCCTCACCCTCGCCCGCACCGAGGAGTCCGCCGGACTCGACCGCACCCTCCTGGTCCAGACGCGGTTCGGCCTGGGCTTCATGCTCCACGGGCCGTCCTCCCCGCTCCTGGCGCCCGGCGCCTTCGGCCACCCCGGGCGCGGGGGCGCGCTCGCCTGCGCCGATCCCGAGCGGGGGCTGGCGTTCGGCTATGTGACCAATGGGATGCAGCGGGGGGTTACGGCTGATCCTCGTGCGCAGGCGCTGCTGCGGGCGGTTTCCCACGGTGCCGGGTGATCCGGCGTACCTCGTCTGTGGTTTTTCCCGCCTTCGGCGGGAGCGGGGGAGGTTGGTGGGCTGACCCCTCCTGTTGGTGGGCGGGGACGGCCCGGTGGGGGTGGGCGGGGACTGTCTCCGTAGCCTGAGGGTGTTGGCCGACGGGACGGTCCATGTGCCTCGTTGACAGGGCCGGGTGCGCGGCATGTTCTGGTTCGGGGGCGGTGTGCTCCCGGTGACGAGGGGGAGACCGATGAAGATTGTGATACCCGGTGGGACCGGGCAGGTGGGCGCGATTCTGAACCGTGCGCTGACCGCCGCGGGACACGAGGTCGTGGTGCTGACCAGGCGTCCGGCGCGGGCGGGGGAGGTGGCCTGGGACGGCAGGACGCCCGGGCCCTGGACGGCGGCGGTCGACGGCAGTGATGTCGTGATCAACCTGGCCGGACGCAGCGTCAGTTGCCGCTACACCCGGGCCAACCTCCAGGAGATGATGCGCTCCCGGGTGGACTCCGCCCGGGTCGTGGGCGAGGCGATCGCGGCGGCCGAACGGCCGCCCCGCGTCTGGCTCCAGATGAGCACCGCCACGGTCTACGCCCACCGCTTCGACGCGCCCCACGACGAGGCGACGGGGGAGATCGGCGGTGCGGAGCCGGGCGTCCCGGACTACTGGGCGTTCAGTGTGGAGATCGCCAAGGAGTGGGAGCGGGCGCAGGAGCAGGCCGATACCCCGGACACCCGCAAGGTCGCGCTGCGGTCCGCCATGGTGATGAGCCCGGACCGCGCCGGGGTGTTCGACGTGCTGCTGCGGCTGGCGCGGCTGGGGCTCGGCGGCCCGGTCGCGGGCGGCGCCCAGTACGTGTCCTGGATTCATGACCACGACTTCGTCCGCGCGGTCGAGTTCCTGGTCGACCGGAGCGACCTCGCCGGGCCGGTGAACCTCGCCGCGCCCGGTCCGCTGCCGCAGCGGGACTTCATGCGCGCGCTGCGGGCCGCCTGGGGCGTCCCGGTGGGGCTGCCGGCCACGAAGTGGATGGCCGAGCTGGGCGCGTTCGCCCTGCGCTCCGACACCGAACTGCTGCTCAAGAGCCGCCGAGTGGTGCCCGGCCGGCTGCGCGACGCGGGCTTCACCTTCGCGTACGACGCCTGGCCGGCGGCCGCGGACGACCTGGTGCGGCGCGTCCGTACCCGCTGAGCCGCCGGCCCGGCGCCCCTCAGCCGGTGTGCAGCATCAGGCCGATGCCGAGCACCATCAGGCCCGCCGCCGCGATCCGGGGGGCGCCGAAGCGTTCCTTGAAGAAGAGGGCGCCGATGGCGGCGCCCACGATGATCGAGGACTCGCGCAGGGCGGCGATCGGCGCCAGCGGGGCGCGGGTCTGGGCCCACAGCACCAGGCCGTACGCGAACACGGAGAGCACCCCGCCGGCCAGCCCGCGCAGCGCGAAGGGGCGCAGCTCGGTGAGGAGTTGGCGGCGGCGGGTGGCGAGCGCGTAGACGGGGATCGCGATGCCTTCCAGGAGCATCAGCCAGGCGATGTAGCCGAGGGCGCTGCCGGAGGCACGTACGCCCAGGCCGTCGACGGTCGTGTAGGAGGCGATGGCGAGGCCGGTGGCGAGCGCGGCGAGCAGGGCCGGCCAGTGCGGCCGGGTCCCGGCGCCGCGGATGCCCCAGAGCGCGACCCCGACCAGGCCAGCGGAGGCCAGGGCGACCCCGGCCAGGGCCCAGCCGTCGGGGATCTCGTGCACGAAGACGGCGGCCAGGACGGTGACGACCAGCGGCGCGGTGCCGCGGGCGATGGGGTACATCTGCCCGAAGTCGCCCAGCCGGAACGACTGCATCAGCAGGGCCTGGTAGACGATGTGCAGCACGGCGGAGGCCAGCAGGTAGGGCCAGGCGCCGGCGGCGGGCAGCGGGGTGAAGGCGGCCAGGGCCAGGCCGCAGACCGCGCCGCCGCCCCCGACCAGGGTGAAGGCCAGCAGCTGGTCGCGGATGCCGTGCGCGATGGCGTTCCAGCTGGCGTGGGTGACGGCGGCCATCAGGACCGCGGCGACGACCAGCGGGGTCATGAGGTGTGCTCGCGCTCGGCGGTTATGGCGGTCTGGGAGCCCGGGGCGGTGCCGGAAGCGGAATCGCTCATGGCCCGCACGCTAGCGAAAGCTGTACGGGCCATGCGAACCAGATCCGGTCGCTGAGACGGGGCGCCCCCGCGGGCGCCCCGCGCGGGTCAGCGGGCGGTGAGGACGGCGCGGACCACCGGGCCCGCGTTCGAGCCGCCGTGGCCGCTCGCCGGGACGACGGCCGCTGCGGCGAGGTCGTCGCGGTAGGCGGTGAACCAGGCGTTGGGCTTCTTCTGGTTGTCGACCTCGGCGGAGCCGGTCTTGGCGCCGACGTCACCGCTGACCCCGGCCATCGCCTCGGCGGCCGTACCGGACGTCGCGGTCAGCTTCATCAGCGACTTCAGCCCGCTGAGGGTGGACGGCTTCATCGTGCGGGAGGCCTTGGCGAGCGTCCGGTGGTCCAGCGAGGGCGAGACGATGTACGGCTGGTGGAAGGACCCGGCCCTCACCGTCGCGGAGAGCGAGGCGACGGTGAGCGGGTTCATCCGCACCCCGCCCTGGCCGATCAGCGACGCCGCCATCTGCGCGTCGCTCTGCACCGGCACCGAGCCGTCGAAGGTGGGGATGCCGGTCTGCCAGTTCATGCCGATGCCGAAGACGTCCCGGGCCTCCTTGGTCAGGTCGTCGTCGCTGAGGTCCTTGGCCTGCGAGATGAAGGCGTTGTTGCAGGACGCCGCGAAGCTCTGCGCGAACGTGCCGTTCTTGATCTCGGACTTGTTGAGGTTCTGGAACTTCCAGCCGCCGACCGTCACGTACTTGGGGCACGGGTGCTGCTTGCCGGGCGAGGTCATGCCCTTGTCCATCAGCATCGCCGCGGTCACGACCTTCATCGTGGAACCTGGCGCCATCGAGCCCTGGGTGGCCAGGTTGAAGCCCTTCTCCGGGGCGTTGGCGAGCGCCAGGATCTCACCGGTGCTGGGCTTGACCGCGGCCACCGACGCGGACTTCTTGCCCTTGACCGCCCGCTCGGCCGCCGTCTGCATCCCGGCGTCCAGGGTGGTCTTGAGGGTGCCCGGCGTCCCCTTGGAGAGCACCTTCAGGGTCTTGTCGGGCAGCTGGTCGGCGGGCTTGGCGGCCTTCGCGCGGTGGATGAACAGCTCCACACCGGGCTTGCCGTCGGTCTTGTCGCCGTACTTGTCGCGCAGGCTGTCCAGCACCCCGGCCAGCGCCGGATGCGCCTCGGGGGTCAGCTCCGCGCCCTTGCGGTCGACGGCCTTGATCGGCGGGGCCTCGGCCTCGCCGGTCCGCAGCTGGTCGCCCTTGGCCAGGCCCGGGTGCATCATCGCCGGCTGCCAGGCGATCTGCGGCTTTCCGGTGGCCTTGGCGCGCTGCAGGGTCGCGGAGGTGCGGTACGAGTACGCCGCCTTGGCGCCCTTGTAGTCGATCTGCGCGGCGACGGTGTACGGCACCTTGTCGCCGGCCGGGGTGCCCGGGGTGAGTGCCACCTTCGAGAACCGCGCCTGCTTGTTGAGGGCGGCGAGCGCGGCCTTGCACTTCTCCGGGTCGTCCGTCATCCCGGCCGCCTTGGCCGTGTCGCCGGACTGCCAGGCGGTCAGGAACTCCCGTGACGTCGTCTGCACTTCCTTGGCCGACAGCGGGCCGGTGGGCACCTTGGTGCCCTCCTCGCCCGACTTGGCGTCCGTGGAGCTGACCTCCTGCGACGACTCGTCCGAGCCGCCGAACAGCGTGAAGCCGCCCACGACTCCCGCCACCAGGGCCACCGATCCGCCGATCAGCCCGAACTTCACCTCACGGCGCATGCCACCGATTCCCTCCCAGAGCCTCGTCCCTGAATACGCACACAAGAACGTGCCCCGCACTCTATGGGACACGGGAGGGCGGTGAGTCTCGATACGGGCACGGTCCGGTGACGCGCTGTTGTACGGCTGTTACGGAACTGTCGAATTCCGGCTCCTAGACCCAGGTGTCGAACCACATCCGGTGGTGCCAGGCCGACTTGGGGATCGGCATCCCCGTATAGAGGGGGTAGAAGTAGATGAAATTCCATGCGATCAGGAGAACCAGGACACCGGCGCCGACCGCGCCGATCGTGCGGCGGCGCTCGGTCGAGCCCGGCGGCCCGATGATCGCGCCGATCATCATCGCCAGCGCCAGACACAGGAACGGGACGAACACCACCGCGTAGAAGAGGAAGATGGTCCGCTCCTGGTAGAGGAACCACGGCAGGTAACCGGCCGCGACGCCGCAGAGCACCGCCCCGGCCCGCCAGTCCCGCTGGAAGAGCCAGCGGTAGAGGACGTAGAGCAGCGCGAAGCAGGCCGCCCACCACAGCAGCGGGGTGCCCAGCGCCAGCACCTCACGGGCGCAGCCCTCGGCCGCCGTGCAGCCGTCCTGGCCGGCCTTGGGGTCCTCGTAGAAGTAGGAGACCGGACGCCCGAGGACCAGCCAGCTCCACGGGTTGGACTGGTAGGTGTGCGGGGTGGTCAGTCCGGTGTGGAAGGAGTAGACCTCGGTCTGGTAGTGCCAGAGGCTGCGCAGCCAGTCCGGCAGCCAGGTCCAGTGGCCCGTACGGCCCTCCGGTGAGGTCGCCCAGTCCCGGTAGTAGCCGCCCTTGGTGGCGAGCCAGCCCGACCACGACGCCAGATAGGCGGCGAGGGCCACGACGACGGTGGACGCGAAGGCGGGCAGCACGTCGCGGCGCAGCGTCGAGCGGAAGGGGCGCCGGGCCCCGGCCGTGCGGCGGGCCGCGACATCCCACAGCACCGCCATCAGGGCGAAGGCCGCGAGGTAGTACAGCCCGTTCCACTTCGTCGCCGCCGACAGGCCCAGACACAGCCCGGCCGCGATCCGCCAGGGGCGCCACCCGAGCCGCATCCGGTCACCGACGCTCTCGTCCGGGCGCGCCATCCCGTCAGGGCCCACCGGCAGCGCCGCCGCCAGCCGGGCTCTGGTGCGGTCCCGGTCCACCAGCAGACAGCCGAACGCGGCCACCACCCAGAACATCACGATCAGATCGAGCAGCGCGGTCCGGCTCATCACGAAGTGCAGACCGTCCACCGCCAGCAGGGCACCCGCCAGACAGCCCAGCGCCGTCGAGCGCAGCAGCCGGCGCCCGATACGGCACACCAGCAGCACCGAGAGGGTGCCGAGCAGCGCCACCGTGAACCGCCAGCCGAAGGGGTTCATCCCGAAGAGGCCCTCGCCCGCCGCGATCAGCCACTTGCCCATCGGCGGGTGGACGACGTACGAGTGCTCCGGCGACAGCAGCAGCTCCGCCGGGTGCCCGACCAGCGCGTCGTTGGCGTTCTTCGCCCAGGTGCCCTCGTAGCCGTACTGCAGCAGCGACCAGGCGTCCTTCGGGTAGTACGTCTCGTCGAATATCACCTTCCGCGGGCTGCCCAGGTTCCAGAACCGCAGCACCCCGGCGAACAGCGCCACCAGCAGCGGACCGAGCCAGGCCGCCCAGCGCGTCAGCCGGACCGCGGCCTCCGGGCCCGCGCCGAACACCGCCCACAGCCGGCCGCTCGGCTCGGGGAAGGCGGGCACCAGCCGCGTGCGGACATCGGTCTGCGGGCGGACGGGAAGCCCGAAGCGGCGCAGCCGCCGCTGCCACACGGGGGGCGCTCCGGGTGGCTCCGGGGCGTGCTGCGCGGCGGCGTCGGTCGCGGTGGTGTCACTCGTCACCCGGCCCATCGTAGGGAAACCGCCTGTGGACCGGCGGGAGCGCACCGGCGGGACACCGACCGGCCGGAGCGCGGCGGCGCCCTGGGAGGATGGGAGGGTGACTGGAACGCTGGTACTTGCAGGGACGCCCATCGGGGAGATCGCGGACGCGCCGCCGCGGCTCGCCACCGAGCTGGCCGCCGCCGACGTGATCGCCGCCGAGGACACCCGGCGGCTGCGCCGGCTGACCCAGGCGCTGGAGGTCCAGCCGACCGGGCGGATCGTGTCGTACTTCGAGGGCAACGAGGCGGCCAGGACGCCCGAGCTGGCCGAGGCGCTGGCCGGCGGGGCGCGGGTGCTGCTGGTCACCGACGCGGGCATGCCCTCGGTCTCCGACCCCGGCTACCGGCTGGTCGCTGCGGCCGTCGAACGGGACATCAAGGTCACCGCCGTACCGGGCCCCAGTGCCGTGCTCACCGCCCTGGCCGTCTCCGGGCTGCCGGTGGACCGTTTCTGCTTCGAGGGGTTCCTGCCCCGCAAGGGCGGCGAGCGGCGCACCCGGCTGCGCGAGGTCGAAGGCGAGCGGCGCACCCTCGTCTACTTCGAGGCACCGCACCGCCTGGACGACACCCTCGCCGCGATGGCGGAGATCTTCGGCGCCTCCCGGCGGGCCGCGGTCTGCCGGGAGCTGACCAAGACCTACGAGGAGGTCAAGCGCGGGCCGCTGGCGGAGCTGGTGCCCTGGGCGGCCGAGGGGGTGCGCGGCGAGATCACCATCGTCGTCGAGGGCGCCCCGGACAGCGGGCCGCAGGATCTGGACGCCGAGGAGCTGGTGCGCCGGGTGCGGGTGCGCGAGGAGGCCGGGGAGCGCCGCAAGGAGGCCATCGCCGCGGTCGCCGCGGACGCCGGGCTGCCCAAGCGGGAGGTCTTCGACGCGGTGGTCGCGGCGAAGACCGCCGCGAAGAACGCCGTGAAAACCGACTCATCAGAAGGTAAATGACTGGCCTGCAAGGTAAAGCTCCGGCCGCGATGGCGGGGACTTTTCCCTGCCTCCGGCCAAATCTGGGCCAATACGGTCGCCGATCTGCTGCTTTGTGACCGGGAAAGGCGTCCACTGGACGAGGGACGAACGGTTCCCGAAGACCTTGTCCGGAGGACAAGAGGAGCGCAGCACATGAGCGAACGCAGTGAGCGAGTCATCCAGAGGTGCGCGCCGAGCGAGTGCGAGGCCGAGCGAAGCGAGGTTTCGGCATGAGCGATTTCGCCAGGACCACCGGAGTTTCCGCGACCACCACAGGCGGAGAGCATCACGATCACCGGCCCGACGCCGCCGCGCACGAGGCGTACTCCTTCGCCTGTATGCGATGCGGCCACGGCTGGGAGCAGGCCTACGAGATAGTCCACCAGGTCGACGGCAAGGGCGAGCTGCATGTCGTCTACTACGCGGACGGCGAGCGCGTCCGGTCCCCGCTGACCTGCCCCACCTGCGTGAACTGCGGCACCGACATCGTCCGCATCATGCGCTCGGGCCAGGTCTCGATGGTCTCCGCCGCGATGGCGAGCATGCACCAGCGCGGGAACGGCGGCGAGAAGAAGACCTCCCCCGCGGCGGACCCGGACCCCGCCGGCACCGCCGGGCACAAGGACTCCGGACGCCACCACTGGCACCTCTCCGACCTGCTGCACCCCTTCCAGCACCACCGCAAGTGAGCCCCGCGCCGCGCCCCTCGTAGGATCGCGGCCATGGCACCGCAGGACAAGAACACCCCGCCCCCGCTGCCCGAACCGCTTCGGGTACCGGTCGCGGACTCGCACACCCACCTGGACATGCTCCCCCAGCTACCGCTGGGAGGTGCCCCCATGGGCACCGTCGAGGAGGCGCTCGCCAAGGCCGCCTCCGTCGGGGTGACCACCGTCGTCCAGGTGGGGTGCGACCTGGCCGGATCGCGCTGGGCCGCCGACACCGCGGCGGCCCACGACAGCGTGCACGCCACCGTCGCCCTGCATCCCAACGAGGCGCCCCGCATCGTGCTCGGCGACCCCGACGGCTGGTCCCGGCAGGGCGCTCGGGAGCCCGGCGGCGACGGCGCCCTGGACGAGGCGCTGGCCGAGATCGACCGGCTCGCCGCCCTCCCGCACGTCCGCGGCGTCGGCGAGACCGGCCTGGACTACTTCCGCACCGGCCCCGACGGCATGGCCGCCCAGGAAGCCTCCTTCCGGGCCCATATCGAGATCGCCAAGCGGCACGGCAAGGCCCTGGTCATCCACGACCGCGAGGCACACGACGACGTGCTGCGCATCCTGCGCGAGGAGGGCGCCCCCGACCGGGTCGTCTTCCACTGCTACTCCGGCGACGCCGAGATGGCCAAGGTCTGCGCCGCGGCCGGCTACTTCATGTCCTTCGCCGGCAACGTCACCTTCAAGAACGCCCAGCCGCTGCGCGACGCGCTCGCCGTCGCCCCGCCCGAGCTGGTCCTCGTCGAGACCGACGCCCCCTTCCTCACCCCCGCCCCGTACCGCGGACGGGCCAACGCCCCGTACCTCATTCCGGTCACCCTGCGGGCCATGGCCGACGTCACGGGGATGACGGAGGACGCCCTCGCCACCGCCGTCGCGGCGAACACGGCCCGGGCCTTCGGTTACTGACGGTTCGCGGCCGGCGCCCGACACCCTCCGGAGGGGCCGCACGCCCCTCCGGAACGCCCTCCCGCATCCCCCGATCCGATCACTTTCCGTATCGGGTCGAGTTGGGAGAGTGACGGCGGCTCCGCTACATTCCCGCCGTCAACCGCATCCGTGGCATGGGGAGCGCGCCGTGAGTCCTTCGCAGAGCAGCCACCGCGCGGCGCGCGGCCGTCGCAGACGCCGCGCCGAACACCCCGACGCGCTGCGCCGGCTGCTGCCCCGCGCCCTGGTCGTGGCCTTCCTCGCCGGCGGCACCACCGCCTTCATCGCCCACGACAAGGCCATCAGGCTCACCGTCGACGGCGCCCCGCGCACCCTGCACACCTTCGCCTCCGACGTCGACGACCTGCTGGCCGCCCAGCGCCTCGACATCGGCGCCCACGACATCGTCGCGCCCGCCCCCGGCACCGCCCTCAGCAGCGGCGACGAGGTCGTCGTCCGGCACGGCCGCCCCGTCGTGCTGACCATCGACGGACAGCGCCGCACGGTGTGGACCACCGCGGACACCGTCGCCGGCGCCCTGCACCAGATCGGCGTACGCGCCGACGGCGCCTACCTCTCGGCCTCCCGCTCCCGGCGCATCGCCCAGCGCGGCATGGAGCTGGCGGTCCGTACCGAACGCTCCGTGGTGATCGTCGCCGACGGCCGCGCCCACCGGCTCCGCACCAACGCCGCCACCGTCCGCGAGGCGCTCGCCGACGCCGGGCTCACCCTGCACGGCCAGGACACCACCTCGGTGCCGCCGGAGAGCTTCCCGCACGACGGCCAGACCCTCTCGGTGCTGCGGATCACCGGCTCCAAGGAGGTCCGCGACAAAGCCATCCCCTTCCGCACCGTCCACCGGGCCGACTCCCGCCTGGCCCGCGGCACCGTCATGGTCGTCCAGCAGGGCCGCCCCGGCGTGCGACGCGTCACCTACCGCACGCGCATGGTCAACGGCGTCAAACAGAAACCGAAGCGCCTGCACAGCGAGGTCGTCCGCGCCCCGCGCCCGCAGGTCGTGCACCTCGGCATCCGGGACCTGCCCACCTCCGTGCGCGGCGCCGACCACCTCGCCTGGCACGCGCTCGCCCAGTGCGAGGCGGGCGGCCGGCCGAACGCCGTCGACTCCTCCGGCACCTACGGCGGGCTCTACCAGTTCGATGTCGCCACCTGGCGGGCCCTCGGCGGCCGCGGCAGGCCGCAGGACGCCTCCCCCCAGGAACAGACCTTCCGGGCCAAGAAGCTCTACATCCGAAGGGGGGCGAGCCCGTGGCCGGTCTGCGGCCGTAAGCTTCACGGGTGAACGAGCGCAACGAGGCTGTGGCATGAGCAAGAGCACCACCGACGATCCCGGACCCCTGCTGGGCGCCGCCGACATCCGCGAGCTGGCCGCCGCCCTGGGCGTCCGTCCCACCAAGCAGCGCGGCCAGAACTTCGTCATCGACGCCAACACCGTCCGCCGGATCGTCCGGACCGCCGAGGTCCGGCCCGACGACGTCGTGGTCGAGATCGGCCCGGGACTCGGCTCGCTGACCCTGGGGCTGCTGGAGGCCGCCGACCGGGTCACCGCCGTCGAGATCGACGAGGTGCTCGCCGCGGCGCTGCCGTCCACCGTCGAGGCCCGGATGCCCGAGCGCGCCGACCGCTTCGCGCTGGTGCACCGCGACGCCCTGCACGTCACCGAGCTGCCCGGCCCCGCGCCCACCGCGCTGGTCGCCAACCTCCCCTACAACGTCGCCGTGCCGGTGCTGCTGCACATGCTCGCGACCTTCCCCACCATTGACCGCACCCTGGTCATGGTCCAGTCCGAGGTCGCCGACCGGCTCGCCGCCCGCCCCGGCAACAAGGTCTACGGCGTGCCGTCGGTGAAGGCCAACTGGTACGCCGAGGTCAAGCGGGCCGGCGCCATCGGCCGCAACGTCTTCTGGCCCGCCCCCAACGTCGACTCCGGCCTGGTCTCCCTCGTACGCCGCGACCAGCCCATCGAAACCTCCGCCAGCCGCGACGAGGTCTTCGCCGTCGTCGACGCCGCCTTCGCCCAGCGCCGCAAGACCCTGCGCGCCGCGCTGTCGGGCTGGGCCGGATCGGCCGCCGCCGCGGAGGCCGCGCTGGTCGCCGCGGGCGTCTCCCCGCAGGCCCGCGGGGAAGCACTGACCGTCGAGGAGTTCGCGCGGATCGCCGAACACAAGGGTCCGGGCGGCGCGCCCGGCATCCGTCAGTCGGGGGGAGCACACACATCAGGGGGAGAGCAGGCATGACCGACACGACCGACCCGACCGCCGCCTCGGTCACCGTCCGCGTACCGGCCAAGGTCAACGTCCAGCTGGCGGTGGGCGCCGCCCGCCCGGACGGCTTCCACGACCTGGCGAACGTCTTCCTCGCCGTCGGCCTCTATGACGAGGTCACCGCCACCCCCGCCGAGTCCCTGCGGATCACCGCCGAGGGCCACGACGTCGACCAGATCCCCCTGGACCGCACGAACCTGGCCGCCCGCGCCGCCGAACTCCTCGCCGCCCGGCACGGCATCGAGCCGCACGTCCACCTCCACATCACCAAGGACATCCCCGTCGCGGGCGGCATGGCCGGCGGCAGCGCGGACGCCGCCGGCGCCCTCCTGGCCTGCGACGCCCTCTGGTCGACGGGCGCCTCGCGGGACGAACTCCTGGACATCTGCGCCGAGTTGGGCAGCGACGTCCCGTTCAGCCTGGTCGGCGGCGCGGCGCTGGGCCGCGGCCGCGGCGAACTGCTGACCCCGCTGCCCGTCGGCGGCACCTTCCACTGGGTCTTCGCGGTCGCCGACGGCGGCCTCTCCACGCCCGCCGTCTACGGTGAGTTCGACCGTCTGACGGCCGGCACGGACGTCCCGGAGCCGGAGCCCGCCCCGGACCTGCTGGCCGCCCTGGAATCCGGCGACGCCACCGCGCTCGCCCCGGCCCTGTCCAACGACCTCCAGCCCGCGGCCCTGTCCCTGCGGCCGTCGCTCACCGCGACCTTGGAGGCGGGCACCGCGGCCGGCGCCCTGGCCGCCCTGGTCTCCGGCTCGGGCCCGACCACCGCTTTCCTGGTCAAGGACGCGGAGGCGGCAGAGGTCGTCGCGTCGGCGCTCATGGCGTCCGGGACCTGCCGTCAGGTGCGGGTGGCGGATTCCCCGGCGGTGGGGGCGCGGGTTCTTTAGGCACCGTTGAGGCCACGAGCAGCCCATGGCAGGCTCATGCCGCATGATCGATGACTTCGCGAAAGACAACCTGCACGGGAGACTGCGGCGGGACCGCGAGGCGCTGCTCTGGAAACTCGACGGCTTGTCCGAATACGACGCCCGCCGGCCTCTGACCGCGACCGGGACCAACCTCCTCGGCCTGGTCAAACACGTGGCCACCGTCGAGGCCAGGTACTTCGGCGAGGTCTTCGACCGCCCTTCCCCGGAACCGCTGCCCCGGTGGCAGGACTCCGACGGCAGCGACCTGTGGGCGACCGAGGACGAGACCCGCGAGCAGATCATCGCGTTCTACCGGCGCACGTGGGAACACTCGGACGCGACGATCAACGAGCTTCCCCTCGACGCCCCCGGCCACGTGCCGTGGTGGCCGGAGCCTCATGCCGACACGAACCTGTTCGCCATCCTGGTCCATGTCCTCGGCGAGTCCATCCGGCATGCCGGGCACGCCGACATCCTGCGCGAGAACCTCGACGGCCGGACCGGGTTGCGCGCCGAACACGAGCAGCGCATCGACGAGGAAGCCCGTGCGGCCCACCGCGCGAAGATCGAACAGGCCGCCAGGTCGGCCGCACCAGTCAAGGCTTAGAGGTTGCCTCACGTGACGTGATGACGGCTCGCGCCTCAGTTCCGGCTGTCGGCACCTTTGACGGCGGCGACGAAGGTGGACCAGGCGGCGGCGGGGAAGACGATCGCCGGGCCGTGCGGGTCCTTGGAGTCACGGACGGGGACGATGCCGGGGAGGTCGTCTACGACCTCGACGCAGTTGCCGCCCTCACCGCTGGTGTAGCTGCTCTTGCGCCAGACGGCGGCGCTCAAGTCAATCCGGCTGCTTGCCATTTCGGTAGTCCTCTGCGGCCGCCTCGATCATTGTGAGGGACGCCTCCGGCGGTAGTGCGGCGGCCCTGAGGCGATCGTATGCCTTGCGGTACTTCTTCACGAGGGCCGGATCGTCGATGGAGTGACCGCTGTACTCCGATTCCAGATAGGCCAGCGGCGGGGCATCCGGGAAGGTCATGAGCTGCAACAAGCCCACCAGCATGAGAGGGTGCGGGCCACAGTTCCACGGCTGGATCTGTGGAATGACCCGGTGGCGCCTCGCCAGCCCCGCGATGCGGTCGAGCTGATCGGCCATCCCCTCTGGAGGGAGGAGCGGGCAGCGCAACACGTACTCGGACAGGATCACCCAGTATTCAGGGGTCTTGTGGTCGTCCTCGAACAGGTGGGCCCGCGCCATGCGGGCGCTGACCTTCACCTCCACCTCCTCGTCGGTCGCCAACGGTTGCGTCGCTCGCACTACTGCCCGCGTGTACGCGGCGGTCTCCAGTAGGCCGGGGATGAGGGTCGGGCACCACTCCTCGATGGTGTCCGCGCGCTTCTCCGCCTCCAAGACGTGCTCGTAGTGGGTGGGATGGCCCATCCGCTTCGCTCTCCGCACGTCCTCGCAGCACCGCTGGAAGAAGCCATCCGTCTTGAGCACCTTGTCCACGTGCTCGGCCAGTTCCGGTGGCATCCGGCGTTCGCCGCGTTCGATTTCGCTCAGGTGGCTTTGGCCGTAGAAGCTGCCCTCGACCAGCTGCTGGAGCGTGAGTCCGGCCAACTCCCGCTGGTAGCGCAGCTCCTTGCCGTAGAAGGTCGGAACTCCCGCCGACCCGTCGATGTCCTTGCGTCGTGACACGGTTCACCGCCGTACGTAGAGCTGATTCACAGTCGTTGCGGACGAGCCCCGGCGGTTTCCGCATTTCCACCACGCCGCACCGCGCGTTCCCCGCACCGCGACCGGGAGCCCAACCCCCTTTCACGTTACGCCGCGTCACGTCACTCTGTAGGCGGTTCGTCGCTATGCGTACAGAAAGGCGGGGTCCATGCCCCTCGACCACTCCCTCACCGACGATGTGCACGACAGCGCCGAAGAGCTGCGCACGGCGTTGCAGGCCCACGGCATCACGCTGCCGTCGCTCGGCGTCGACCTGCCCGGCTTCGCGGGCGTCTACAGCGTCTCGCTGGTTGCGCTCGGTAACTGCAACGCGGCGACCGCCCGCCGGCTCGCCGAGGTGCTGCGCGAGGCGGCGACCCGTTGAACGGAGTGCACGGTCTCGTCCGAACCGCCTTCGGCAGACTGCTGTGTTGGTTACTCCCGGGCCGTGGCGGCCACCGGGCGCCCCGCGGTACCGGTGCCCTCTCGCCCACGGCCTGGCCGCCGGAGCCTCCGGTGCGGCGCCGCCTCGTACACGTCCGGCGACTGCCGCCCGAGCTGCTGCCGCTGTGCGGTGAGGACGGCCGTCTCGTCCGGCCGTACGTCCCCGTCCGCCCGTCGGAGCAGGCGCGGCCTCCCGCGGATCAGGCGGCCCGGCGCCGGGAGTTGGAGGAGGCCGTACGGAGGCTCAACACCTGGTCGTCCGGTGGCGGCGGCCGCCGCTGACCCGCCGCGATCCGTCGGGGGTGGCGCCCCCGACGGATATATCAGTGGCGACTTCTCACGGGTGCGGAGCGATCCCCGCAAGCCTTCACTTGCTCTTGGTCTCCACATTCATGGCGCCCATCCGGCTCTTGCCGCAGCTCATGCCGAACTTCCAGGTGCCGCGCCCCGTCCACGCGCCCTTACGGATCTTTCCGTCGGCGCACTCGACCACTGCTCGCGCGTGGCCGAACGGGACACTGCACGACCCGCTCCAACTCGTCCGCGTGTACTTCAACTTCCAGCACGTGACCTGCTGGAAGTGCTCGTAGCCCGCGGCGGCGGCCGGGGTGGCCGAGACGAGCCCCGCAGTTCCTTTCCGCCGCCGTCCGCACAACTGGCTCGCGCCTCATCCTCCGGGTACAGCTGAGATGGTGGCGGAGATCGCCGCGTTGAGCACGCCGTGACGAGAGGGGATGGCATGTCGCAGACCGAGGGTGCACGACTGTTCCGGGAGACCTGGATCGCGGGTGTGCGTCAGCACTTCCCCGGGGAGCCCAAGGCCGGTTACGTCACTCCGTGGGCCGACACCCCGCAGTGGGAGCGCGAGGCGGCCGGGTCGGTCTACGAGCAGGTGCGCCAGTTCGTCGAGTCCAGCGACGGGCACACGTCCCGGCTGTCGCGGGAGCAGAAGGGCCGCTTCGTCGCGACCTGCTGGACCGCCCAGATGTTCAAGCATTTCGACGACCCGAAGCCGGGCTACGTCGCGGACTGGCCCGACCTCCCGGCCTGGCAGCAGGAGACCGACGCCGACATCTTCGAGGCCATCGAGAAGGCGTTGAGCTGACCAGGGGGAGGGGGCTCTGGGTCCCTGGTGGCCGGCTGCCCGGAGGCTCAGCCCCTTGGTCGTCCGGTGGTGGCGGCCGCCGCTGAGACACCGGGCCACCGGCCAGCGGCAGGCCCCCTACGCCTCGCCCCCGCCGACCCCCGCCAGCACCCCCGCCACCAGCCGTCCCGCCCGTACCGCGTGTTCGGCGGTCGTCGGGACGCAGCGGTCCGACGCGGGGTCGTACGCGGTCATGATGACGCCCGCGTGGTCGGTCTCCGGCTCCTGGAGGGTCAGCGCCCGGCCCGCTGTCCGTAGTACCGCGGCGAGGTCGCGGGAGTGCTGGGCGTCCAGGACGGTGTCGCGGGTGCCGTGCAGCAGATGGACCGGTACGCCCGGGTCGTGACCCGCGGCGAGATCGTCCAGCGGGGCGGTCCCGGTGGTGCGGGCCGGCAGGTCGTAGCGGCCCGCCACGGCCACCACCGCCCGCGGACGCCACTCCGCCATGGACTCGGGCCGCAGGGCGACCCCGAGGGCGGCCCCGGCCCCGGCCGACCACCCGGCCAGTACGTACGACGCCTCGTCGCCGCCCAGGCCGCCCGCCTCCTCGCGGACGAAGGCCAGCGACTCCAGCAGCTGCGCCCGGCCGCCGTCCGCGGCGTCCGAGCGCCAGTCCGGGACGAGCACCAGCGCCCCGAGGGCCGCCGTGGTCCGCGCCAGCGGCTCCAGGATGTCGCGCTCGTCGGGGCCGATGCCGTGCCACAGCAGCACGGTCGGCATCGTGCCGGACGCCCCCGATGCCTCAGCCGGACGGTGGACGTCCAGCTGCTTGCCGCTCGGCCCGTAGACCAGCCCGCGTACCGTCTCCACCTTGCTGCCCGCCGTGCCCATGTCCGGTGCCATGACGGCACGTTACAACGGCGAGCCGGTGCCTCAGCTGCCCGCGAGGCCCAGCGCCACCACCCAGGACACGACCAGCAGAAACGGCGCCGCCAGGAGGCAGCCCCAGCCCGCCGCGCTCCTGTTGGCCATGCCCACCACCGCCAGGAGGGCGGCCACGAAGGCGGCGCCGACCGGCAGGCCGCCGACGACCTGCTGGGTGCCCGCGGAGCAGATCGCGCGGGCGTCCCCCTCGGAGCAGCTGTCGCTCGCCATCACCAGCAGCGGCGCGAACAGCCCGGTCACCCCGGCGAACGCCAGCACCAGCAGACCGATGAGGACGCGGCCCACGGTGGCGCCCGTCACCGACGGTGCCGCGTCGCGCACAGGAAGGGCTTCCGGAGCCCGGTCGTTGATCATGCGGTCCACGCTAGGAGCGCCCGCCGGCCCTGCCATCGGTACGGATACTCATCTCCCGAGCACTCACCTCCCGGCAGTTATCCACAGGTATTGATCTCCCGGCGGCCCTGCTCCGCACGACGACTAGGCTGGGAAGGTCGCCCGATGTGAACCGCAGGTGTGAACCGCAGGAGTGAGATGGCCGTCAACCTCGTCAATCTGGAAGCCGTCGGCAAGGTGTACGGAACCCGTGCCCTGCTCGACGGTGTCTCGCTCGGCGTCAACGAGGGGGACCGGATCGGCGTCGTCGGACGCAACGGGGACGGCAAGACCACCCTGATCCGGATTCTCGCCAAGCTGGAGGGCGCGGACAACGGCCGGGTCACCCACAACGGCGGCCTGCGCCTCGGCGTCCTCACCCAGCACGACTCCCTCGACCCGGCCGCCACCATCCGGCACGAGGTCATCGGTGACCTCGCCGACCACGAGTGGGCCGGCAACGCCAAGATCCGCGACGTGCTCACCGGCCTCTTCGGTGACCTGCACATGCCGGGCTTCACCCACGGCCTGGACACCGTCATCGGCCCGCTCTCCGGCGGCGAGCGCCGCCGTATCGCGCTGGCCAAGCTGCTGATCGCCGAGCAGGACCTGATCGTCCTCGACGAGCCCACCAACCACCTCGACGTCGAGGGCATCTCCTGGCTGGCCGGGCACCTCCGCGCCCGCCGCTCCGCCCTCGTGGTCGTCACCCACGACCGCTGGTTCCTCGACCAGGTCTGTACGCGCATGTGGGACGTCCAGCGCGGCGACGTCCACGAGTACGAGGGCGGCTACAGCGACTACGTCTTCGCGCGGGCCGAGCGGGAGCGGATCGCCGCCACCGAAGAGGCCAAGCGGCAGAACCTGATGCGCAAGGAGCTGGCGTGGCTGCGGCGCGGCGCCCCGGCCCGTACGAGCAAGCCCCGCTTCCGCATCGAGGCGGCGAACGAGCTGATCGCCGACGTCCCGCCGCCCCGCGACAGCGCCGAGCTGATGAAGTTCGCCAGCTCCCGCCTCGGCAAGACCGTCTTCGAGCTGAAGGACGTCAGCGTCCAGGCCGGGCCGAAGGTGCTGCTCAAGCACCTGACCTGGCAGCTGGGGCCCGGCGACCGGATCGGCCTGGTGGGCGTCAACGGCGCCGGCAAGACCTCGCTGCTGCGCGCGCTGGGCGAGGCGGCCCGTACGCAGGGCGAGACGCAGCCGGCGGGCGGACGGATCACCGTCGGCAAGACCGTCAAACTGGCCTACCTCTCCCAGGAGGTCGGCGAACTCGACCCGGCACTGCGGGTGCTGGAGGCCGTCCAGCGGGTGCGCGAGCGCGTCGACCTGGGCAAGGGCCGCGAGATGACCGCCGGCCAGCTCTGCGAGAAGTTCGGCTTCACCAAGGAGAAGCAGTGGACGCCGGTCGGCGACCTCTCCGGCGGTGAACGCCGCCGCCTGCAGATCCTGCGCCTCCTCATGGACGAGCCCAACGTCCTCTTCCTCGACGAGCCCACCAACGACCTCGACATCGAGACCCTGACCCAGCTGGAGGACCTCCTCGACGGCTGGCCCGGCTCCCTCATCGTCATCAGCCACGACCGCTACTTCATCGAGCGCACCACCGACCGCGTCCACGCCCTCCTCGGCGACGCCACGCTCCGGATGCTGCCCCGCGGCCTGGACGAGTACCTGGAACGCCGCCAACAGGTCATCGACGCCGCCACCCCGGCCCCCGCACCGCAGACCACGGCCCCCAAGAAGGCCGCCGCCGTCAACCGCGCCGCCCAGAAGGAACTCCAGAAGATCGAGCGCCAGTTGGACAAGCTCGGCGACAAGGAGACCAAGCTCCACGCCCAGATCGCCGAAAACGCCACGGACTTCGAAAAGGTCGCCGGCCTCGACGCTCAACTCCGCGAACTGAGCGCGGAGAAGGAGGAGTTGGAGATGCGGTGGCTGGAGTTGGCTGAGGAGGCGTAGGGAGCGCGCGGCGGCGGCGAGAGAGGCCGCGGACGCGCACGGGGACGGACCCGGACATGGGCACGTGCTCGCGCCAGGTACGGACGCGAGCACGTGCCATTACCCCAGCGGTTTCCTGACCTCACTGCGAATCTTGTCCGCCTTGTCGGCGAAGGCCTGAAGATCGATGGACCGCGGGTCCTTCGACAGATGCGCCGCGTCGGTTTCGGCGACATTCCCGCTCGTACTGGAATCGGCCCAGACGCAGAACGGCAGCGTGACCTTCTGCCCCATCTCCGTCCGCACATCCACACCGCAGGTGAGCGAATCCCCACCCCCGCTGGGCGTGAACTCCTTGTCCGTCACGACGGCTTCCGTCTTGCCATCGCGCGTCATCCCGCGGATGGTGTGGTCGACGGCCGTCTCGGGATCGTCGATGGCGCCGTAGAGGCCCAGCATCACCAGCGACTTCGTTCCGGACGAGTACTGGCCGCCCACAGCCTTGATGTTGTGCGCACCTGCCCCGTCAGACGGCACCGCACTGGCGGCCTGCTGGGATATGTCCTTGGCGAGCTTGTACTCGCCGCCCGCGAGCGTCTGCGGCACGGTGATCCGGTACTTCGGCCCGGCGTCGGGCCCACCCGACGAACTCCCTCCACCACGGAACGCCCCGGCCGACGCCAGTGTCCCGATCACCAGCACCGCGGCCACGGCCCCAAGGATGCCCACCACCTTCCCGGATTTCTGCCTGGGCGGTATGGGCGGCGGCATTCCCGGCCCGCCGTACCCGAATTGGGGGGCCTGCTGCGGCATTCCGTACGGCCCCGGCTGTTGCGCATACGGCCCCGGCCCGGCGGGATGCGGCTGCTGCCCGTACGGCCCCGGTCCGCCGGGGGCGGCACCTGGCGGATACCCGACCGGCGGGCCGGGCTGCGGCATTCCTTGGGGTGAGCTGTAGCCCGGCGCTTGTCCATAGCCACCTGGAGGTTGTTGCGGCGTTGTCATTTGCTTCTTTCTTTCCGAGGCACGACCGAAAGCCCGAGAAGGATTGATGAAGTCCGGCGATCGGAGATCATCTTGAACCACTGCAGAGAGGAGGGCCTCGAGCAACGGCGACGCACCAGGCACCAACTCACATGGCTCGCTAACTTGGAGTGTGGTGCGAGCCACAGTGATCACTCTCTCAGTCCGAAGGTGAAGCCGAAGACGCGAGATCCTACGTCTGAGCTACTTTCTGAATCGCCGTCAAGCGACTCCAGGCTGGTCCAGAGCGGGCTCTTCCCGTACCTCGCCAAGTAGAATTCGAAATTTGGAAGCGGGTCGGTGTTTTTGGGCGTCAGAGCGGGGGAGGGGGCTCTTGCTGCCGACACCCAAAGCCGGTGGCGGGCGAAGGTGTATGGGCCGGGGTTCCGGTCAAGGGGGCGATCCCGATGCGTCGCTACCGCGCAGGAATCTTACTAAAATTCTGCGGAAGGAAGTCACCCTCCCAGAGCGTATCGAGGTGACGGAACAAGGAATTCAAGTTGCTCATGAGTTCCTCTCTCACGCTTTCTGGTAGCGTCAGAAGCGGGTCAGTGAATTCTAGATCGCCCAGATCGGGTCCTGTCCAGCCCTTGAATCTCCGGCATTCTGCACACCATGAATAAGTGACGAGATTTAGACGCTCACCCACCTGCCTACGGTACACGTACGTGCGCACGGATTTCGAACCGCATGCGGGGCATGACTGTTCCCTAGGGTGGTCAATGAAGCGTTCATCGGAGAGAAGGGACTTGATCTCCAAGCTGCTAAATTCACGCATTTCAGCCTCCAGTGCCTAGTGGGTGCGCCTTTTGAATATTTCTAGCATCTTCTGGCCGTACGCCTCCGCCGCATCCTCCGTTCCGCCCCACCTGTTTGCTGGCAATATCCCTTCGTCTTGCCATAGCATTCTATTGTTGCGTGTCAAGATGAAGTGCTTGTGATGAAAAATTTCATGATGGATTGTGGCTACCGCTTGGTCAATGTCCCGCAGTCCGATGTCGGAAATTTCAATTTTAGGTCGCCCCCTGCTTCCGAGGTCAGGGAGGCCGTCGGTGTGTGGACTATTTCCGTACGCTGGCCCTGACGGGCCATCGATGCGAGGAACGTGCTCGATGTCATATTGATGAACCGGCATGCCTGCGCGACCTAGCTCTCGCTTTACGTGGTCAATGGTGACCGGCGGGCCATGTCGCCCCCCAGGGTTCCGCTGGGAGTTCCTGGTCCCTTCGCCGGTCGTTTCGCAGTCGAAGAGACCTAGCGGGTCTGAATGCGTGAGCGGGTTGCTGACATACGTAATTGGGTTAGGGCTAGTGCTGAGGCCCAGGACATCTGCGGACAAGTAGCGGGCTGTGTGTGGGTCGTAGTAGCGGTCCAAATTATAGTGGAGCTGATTTTCCGCATCGAAGTACTGGCCGAGAAAGCGTAGCGGTGTATATGCCGTCACGCTACTATCCCAGGTGGCAGCACCCCACACTGTGGCCGTTCTTTTCCAGGCGGCCTTGCCCGATTCCGAGATGAGTTCAGTCGGCGTCCCAATAGGATCAGTGACGATGGCGAAGAATCTCGCATCAACGACCTGTTGTGGAGAAGGAAGGTCTTGCGCTGTAGAGGTCTTCCGTTCGGTCTGGGCGAGCGGTGCGAGGCCGCTGTGGTCCCAGGTTAGGGTGATCGACTTCGATGAGCCTGTGATGTAGGTGGTTTGTTCAGTGAGTGTGGGTCCGTCCCAAGTGAATTCCGTTTGTTCGACGACTGTTGATGTGTCGCTTAGACGTTGTTTCGCTATTCGGCGGCCTGAGGGGTCGTAAAGGTAGCGCCAGGTACTGCGGTCCGGTGTCACCACTGACGTGAGGCGGTCCTCGGCGTTCCAGGAGAATATCCAGGTGTCCGGTTTCCGGGACAAGCGGGTTTTTTGTCGGAGGGTGACGCGACCGAGGGCGTCGTGCGCGTAGCGGATGGCGCCGGCACGGGTGATACGGGTGCCGGTGTAGGCGCGATCGCCTCGGGCTGAGGGGTTGGTGTGTCGGTCGGGCCAGGTGGCGTGGGTTTGGTTGCCTGCTTCGTCGTAGGCGTAGGTCTCGGTCCAGTCGGTCGCATGGACGGCGGTGACGCGGCTGGCTCGGTCGAGGGAGAAGGTGCGGCGGCCGGTGTGGGCGTCGTCGATGGCTATGAGGTTGCCATCGGGTCGGTAGGCGTAGCCGCGGTGGAGGAGCCGTCGTGCTTCGGCGGTGACGCTTGGTACGGGGGCGGTCCCGGTAGCGGACTGGAGGGCGGCGGTGGCTGATGTGGTGAGCGACTGGGAGGTGAGACGGCCGGTTGGGTCCCAAGTGTGAGTGAGGGCGAAATTGCCGTCGATGGTGCGGGTGAGTTCCTGGCCTGCGGAGTCGTGGTCGAAGGCGAGGACGTGGCCGGCGATGTCCATGGCGGTGCGGTTGCCGGCGGCATCGTAGGTGTAGGTGGTGGTGTGGCCGGTGGGGGTGGTGCGGGAGGTGCGGCGGCCCAGGGCGTCATAGTTGAACGACATGGTGCGCCCGTTGACGGTTTCGGCGGTGATGCGGCCGAGTATGTCGCGGGCGTAGGTGATAGTGGCGTCGGGGTTGGCGGCCTGGTGCAAGTTGCCGCTGGCATCGTGGGCGTACGTGGTGACCACGCCCGCGGCATTCTTCTCGGAGATGCGGCCGAGAGCGTCGTGGGTGTACGTGGTTACTTCGCCGAGCGTGTTGGTGCGGGTGACGAGCTGGCCGATGGTGTCGTAGGCGTACGTCAGCACGCGGTCGTCGAAGTCGGCCTCCGATATCAGGCGGCCGGCGCCGTCGTAGCCGTAATTCCACGTCAGGCCCTGGGGGTTGGTGACCTGGGTGAGGCGGAGTTCGGTGTCGTGGGTGAACTCGTGGCGTACGCCGTCGGGGTCGGTGCGGGCTGTCAGCAGGTCGAAGTGGGTGTATTCGAAGCGGGTGGTCTGGCCGATGGCGTCGGTGTGGGTGAGGCGGTTGCCTTCGCCGTCGTAGGTCCACTCCTCTGTGGCGCCGGTCGCGTCGATCCGGGCCGCCAGCTTGCCTTCGACGGTCCACACCATGTGCGTCGTCTCGCCGAGCGGGTCCGTGACCGAGGTGGTGCGGCCGAAGGCATCGCGGCGGTAGTGGGTCACCGCGCCGAGGGGGTCGGTGACCGAGATCGGCAGGCCCGCCTTGTCGCAGTAGAGGCGGGTGGTGTTGCCCAAGGCGTCAGTGACGGCGGCGATGTGGCCGCGCTCATCGTGGATGTAGGTGGTGGTGGCGCCCGCGGGGTCCGTGGTGGAGGTGCGGGTGCCGTGGGCGTCGTAGGTGTGGGTCCAGGTGGTGCCGTCCGGTCCGGTGATGGCCAGCGGGTTGCCGTGGGTGTCGTAGGCCGTGGTGGACCGGCTGCCGTCGGGGAGGACGACGCTCACCGGGTGGCCCTCGTCGTCGTAGTCGATATGGGTGGTGCGGCCCAGGGGATCGGTTGTCGACAGGACGCGGTGTTTGGCGTCGCGGACGGTGCGGGTGGTGGCGCCGGTGGGGTCGGTGGTCGCGACGATCTGGTGGCGGTCGTTGACCTGGTAGGTCGTGAGCTGGCCCAGGGAGTTGTAGTGGAGGTTGGTGCGCAGACCGGTGACGGGGTCGGGGTCGCCCCAGGAGAAGTGGCCCCGGAGGTGGCCTTCGATGCCGCCCTGTGAGGTGCAGCGGTCTTGGTCGTCGTAGAGGTAGATATAGCTGCTGTTGTTGGTGTCGGTCCAGGACGTGATCCGGCCGTGGTCGTCGTAGCCGAAGCGCAGGGGCAGGCCGGAGGAGTTGGTGGTGCTGGTGAGGTTGCCCAGCTCGTCGTATCCGTAGGTGACCAGGAGTTGGTCGCTGCCGTCGGGGGCGGCGCCGGCGAGGTGGAGCGCGGTGATGCGGCCCTCGTCGCTCGTCAGCAGGAGGCGGTAACCGGCGCTGTGGGTGATGGCGGTGGGGGTGCCGTCTTCGGTGTAGTCGAAGGTGTGGTGGTTGCCGCGCCGATCGGATATCTCGTCGAGGACGGCGAGGTTCTCGGTGTAGGTGGTGAAGTAGCGGCGGACGCCGGTGACCGGGTCGGTGAGGAGGTAGTCGCCGTCCGGGGTGAGTTCGAGCGGGGAACCGTCGCCCTCGGCGGGCAGGGTCGGGACGCCGACGGCGGGGTGGGGGTAGAGCAGGAAGTTGCCCTCTTCGCCGATGAGGATGACGCCTTCCGCGTCGATCTCCAGACGCTGGTCGACGGTGGACATCCAGGTCGGGCCGAACCAGCGGCCCTGGCGGTAGGACGACTCGAAGGTGCGGGTGAAGGAGAGGGGGAGGCTGCCGGGTAGGGAGATGTCGGTCTGCGGCAGGATCATGCGGCCGGTGGCCATGTCGATGGGGTCGCTGCCGAAGGTCTTGCACCAGGCGGTGCGCAGCCGGTCCATGACGGTGCGCTTTCCGCCCTCCCTGGCTGCCGTCCGCGCTGCGCCCTTGGCCGCGTTCTTCGCTCCCGCCTTCGCAGCGCCCTTGGCCAGGCCGCCCGCGCCCTTGCCGCCGATCAAGTTGACGACCATCGCCGCGCCCGCGTCGAACGGGTCGCTGCCCCAGCCGGAGCCGAGCATGCCCTTCGCGGTGTCGATGGGGTGGAGTGGGGCCTGGGCAAGGCCCATAAGGGTGGTGGAGGCGTGCGAGAGGTACTGCCAGGGGTGGGTGATGTTGTAGGGGTCCAGGGGGTTGACCGTTCGGGCCAGCTTGAGGGTCCCGGCTGCTGCCTTGAGGGCACCGCCGGCCATATGCACGTTCGACAGGACGAACGCTTCTCCGCCGTCCTTGAGCGCCGCGCCTGTCAACTGCGTCAACGCGGGCTTGTCAGGGGCGTGGGCCAGCGCGCCCTTGACGGCGTTACGGGCCCGCCCCGCCGCTTCGTTGCGCTGGGTGCGAGCGCTCTTGAGCATGTCCTGGGCCGCCTCGCGGCCCTCGGCACCGGGGTCTTTGAACGCGACCGGCTTCTGCGGCTGGGCGCCCGGGTCCTGGCCCCGGTCGACGGCGGCGTTGTACGAGTCGACCTGTGAGTTGAAGGTATCGACCTTGGTCTTGTAGGCCTCGATGGACTGCCGGGTGGCCTCCAGTGCCTTGCGGTACTTGTCGATCGCGTCGCCGGCCTTGCCCTGCGCCCAGGACACCGTCTCCGCGTAGGACTTCAGGGCCTTCGAGGCGTCGTCGCAGGCATCGGCGGCGTACATCCACTGCTTGGGATGCATATCGAACGCCTCACGGAACGCGTCTGCCGCCTTGCCGCTCCAGTGCTGGCCCGAGCCGATCTTGCGCATCCCGTCGGCGACCCGGTCGAAGGCCGCCGAGAAGTCCTTGAGGTGGGACGCCGTCTCGTTGATCTTCTCCACGTCGCCATGGATGAGTTCCTTGGGATCTTCGGTCTCGCCCAGCTGGCGTTCGTCGACGTGGGCGCCCAGAGCACCGGCCGCGTCGGCGCCGGCGGAGCGGACCGCGTGTCCGGCGTCCTCGAGACCGGCCGCCTCCAGGGCATCACCAGTCAGGTCGGAGCCATGCTCGATCAGCTCACCGGCACCTCGCTCGACTGCCCCCGTAAATTTGCTCGCGCCTTCGCCTACGGCGTTGAAGGCATCCCCGACCCAGCTCACTTGCTGTTACCCCCCTGGCCCTGCGCACCCTTCGGCTCGTGGAACTCTGTCGTGACCTCGCCACGCTCCTCGAACGGGTGCTTGGCCCGGTCAGGGATCGATTGGAAGTCCGAGGCGACTTGGTCAGCCGTCTGCAGCATCTCGTCCTGCGCCTCCATCGACGCCTTCGATGTCGGATCGAAGTCCGCGTTCGCGACCTGGGAGAAGGGGTTGTCGCCGCCGATCTTGTCCCATGAGGTGTTGTGCAGCTGCTCGGCGGTCTTGGACGGGTCGCCCATCGCGGCGTTCACCGTCTGCTTCAGGGCGTCCGAGGCGTACTGCTCCTGCTCGTAGTACATGCCGGCGGTAATTCCGAGCTTCTTGGAGAATTCGTTGGCGTCCTGCATCAATGTGCGCACGCCCCAGCCCCAGCGGTCACAGAAGGAGTCGAGCACGGTGGCCAGGCCGTCGTCGCCGCATTCCATGCTGTCCAGGGACAAGCGGTCGAAGCCGCGACCCAGTTGGGCCTCCACGTCAAAGCCCAGCTCTTTGAGTTCGGCCGTCGCGGCCTTGATTCCCTTGGTGAGCCGCTCAAACGCCTCGGGCTCGAGCTGGTAACCGTTTCCACCGACCAGGCCCATCTATTCTTCCCCCTTGCGCGCTACGTCCGGAATGCCGCCCGTTGATATGTCCACCGCTGCTCTGTCCGGAACGATTCCGGACACCGGCGGGAAGAGCGCCCCCTGTTCGCTGCCTGCGTCCAGAGCCACCCCCGCAGGGCCCTCGCAGGCGGGAATCAGCACGTCAAGGACCCGGGCGCCGGACGCGGTCACATACCGCCACTCCGTCCCGGGGGTGCTGCCGCGCGAGAGGGCGAAGCGGGACAGGGCGTCTTCGTCGGTGAAGGCGTACAGCCAGCGGATGCCGTCCAACTCCGCCGACATGAGCCTGTCGTTGACCGTTGGGATCAAGACATGCGTGCGGCGGAATTCCCCCACCAAAGCGGCTGGATCTGGCCGCCCTGCATGAACCGCCGCCACCTCGTCGACCAATGACATAAGGGCCGGACCCCTCCCCCGATGCTGTGATCATCTATCGAACCCACTTTCGCATACGGCACTGACAACGCTGCTGGCGACACTCGCAGCGAAAACCGGCCGAGGGTTTCTTTTTGAATTCAACGAAGTTGGTGGAGTGCATAGTTCGGTTCGGCCCAGGGGAGGGGGTGTCCTGCCCATGTCCGTATTTGCGCGCCACCGGAACAGCGCGGTGGTACGTGCCGTCGCTCAACTCCCTGGTTGAGTCGTCCCGTTATCTCGGAGGCGCATCGGGGGTCGGCAGGCCGAGCCTGCGGCGGCGCCGCCCCCCATCGAAAGACCCCAACCAGCCCCGATTGGCCGGGATTCCAGCATTCCGGGGGGCTTCTTCCCGGTAGGGGGAGCGCTCTTGCGGCCGAGCGTGTAGCTTCCCGGGGACAAGCGGCCCGGCCGGGGGCTGCGCCGGGGCCCGCCGGAGCGGGGGAGGTTGCTCGATGGGCGTGCGGCTCATGGTGGTCGACGATCATCGTCTGCTCGCGGAGGCGCTCGCCTCGGCGCTGAAACTGCGGGGGCACCGGGTGCTGGCGGCCGCCGCGCCGAGTGCCGGGGCCGCCGAGCTGGTGGTGAGCCGGGCGCCCGAGGTGTGTCTGCTGGGCACCGCCGCGCCGGCCCGGCCGGGGGCCTTCGACCCGGTCGTACGGATCAAGAAGGAGCGGCCGCAGGTCGCGGTGGTGGTGCTGGGGCCGGTTCCCAGCCCGCGCGGGATCGCTGCCGCCTTTGCCGCGGGTGCCTCCGGTTACGTCCGTAACGACGAGCGGATCGAGGGTGTCGAGCGCGCCATGATGAAGGCGCGGGCGGGGGAGTCGGCGGTCTCGCCGCAGTTGTTGCAGCAGGCTTTCGAGGAGCTGCTGCACCCCGCGGCGCAGCCGGACGACGAGGGGGCGCGGCTGCTGGAGCTGCTCACCCCGCGTGAGGTCGAGGTGCTGGTGCGGGTGGCGGACGGTGAGGACACCCGGCTGATCGCGGCGGGGATGGACATCGCGCCCAGTACGGCGCGGACGCATGTGCAGCGGGTGCTGATGAAGCTGGAGGTCGGGTCCCGGCTGGAGGCCGCCGCGCTGGCGGCACGTACGGGGCTGCTGGACCGGGCGGGCGGCCGGGGCGGGCGCGGCACGGCGACGGGACCGCACGTACCGGACGCAGCGGACGCACCGGACGCACGGGATTCAGCGGCGGGGCTGGGCGCACCGACCGCGCCACGGAGGTAGCGTCCCTCAGCCCCACGAGGGGCCGCCGCCCCGGTGATAGCCCTCAGCCCCCCCCCGCGGAGCCGTCCCCCCCCCGGTAACAGCCCTCAGCCCTCCGCGGAGCCGCCCCCCGGTATCGACCCGCAGTCCACGCAGCCCTACGAGGGACCGTCACCCCCATCGCCCCCGTCCGCCAGCTCCGCCGCCGTAGGCGGGACGGCAGGGCGCAGCTTCAGCCAGATCAGGAAGAACAGGCCGAGGGCGAGCATGCCCAGGCCCGTCCACAGGTTGATGTTGATGTCCTGGGCCTTCCTCAGGTCCGCGTCCGAGGCCGTCAGCCCGGCGATGGTGACGATCACGCCGTAGACGACGAACAGGCCGCCGATGATGCGCCGTACGTCGAAGAGCCGCGCGGCGGTCGCCGACTCGCGCTCCAGCTCCTCGACCTCGTGCTGGTGGTCACTCATGGTGTGTCAACTCCGCTGGTTCAGACAGGTCAGAGGGAGAACGGGAGGTAGCAGACGGCGGCCAGGACGAGCGCGCCCCAGCCCAGCAGCGCCGGCTTGCGGTACCAGGCGTCGTCGCCCTCGGCCGGCAGCTCCGCCATGCCGGGCGACCGCGTGCCGTAGACCAGTCCGGCCAGCGACTCGGCGGACTTGGGCTCGGTGAACAGGGTCACCACGACCATCACCAGCGCGCCGACGACGAAGGCGACGATCGAGGAGACGAAGTTGGCGCCCTGGTCGGAGGGGATCGCGATGATGCCCTGCTTGTAGAGCCAGAAGTAGTTGACCATCGCGGCCACGGTGCCGGAGAGCAGCCCCCAGAAGCCGGCCGCGGCGCTGGTCCGCTTCCAGAACATGCCGATGATGAAGACCACGAACAGCGGGACGTTGAAGAAGGAGAACAGCGTCTGGAGGTAGTTCATGATGTTGCTGAAGGACGAGGCGATGAAGGCCGTGCCCATGCCGGTCAGCACACCGACCGCGGTGACGACCCGGCCCGTCTTCAGGTAGTGCGCGTCATCGCGGCCCTTCTTCAGGTACGCGGCCCAGATGTCGTTGGTGAAGACGGTGTTGAACGACGAGACGTTGGCGGCCATTCCGGCCATGAAGGCGGCGAGCAGACCGGTGACGGCGATGCCCAGCACACCGTTGGGCAGCAGGTCGCGCATGAGCACGGGTATCGCGTCGTTGTACTGGAGCCCGTCCTTGGACTTGCCCAGCGTCGGCTCCATGACCAGCGCGATCAGGCCGGGGATGACCACCACCAGCGGGATGAAGATCTTGGGGAAGGCGGCGATCAGCGGGGTGCGCTTGGCGGCGGAGAGGTTCTTCGCGGACAGCGCACGCTGCACCTCGGCGAAGTTGGTGGTCCAGTAGCCGAAGCTCATCACGAAGCCGAGGCCGAGGACGATGGTCAGCCAGTTCGCGCCGAGCGGGTTGGCCTCACCGATGCCGGTGCCCTTCCAGGCGGTCAGGAACGCGTCTCCGTGCGAGGCGTCGAGCGAGCTGGTCAGGCCGTCCCAGCCCCCGACGCGCTTGAGGCCGACGATGGTCAGCGGGATCAGCGCGGCCAGGATGACGAAGAACTGCAGCACCTCGTTGTAGATCGCCGAGGACAGTCCGCCGATGGTGATGTACGCGAGGACGAAGAAGCCGGCGACGACGATCGCGACCCACTGCGGCCAGCCGAGCAGCGCCTGCAGCACGATCGCCATGGCGTAGAGGTTCACGCCCGCGATCAGTACGGACGAGACGGCGAAGATGACCGAGCTGAGCAGGTGCGAGGACGGGCCGAAGCGGTGCAGCAGGAACTCGGGCACCGAGCGGACCTTGGAGCCGTAGTAGAACGGCATCATCACCAGGCCGAGGAAGACCATCGCCGGGATGGCGCCGATCCAGTACCAGTGGACGGTGTAGGCCCCGTACTGCGCGCCGTTGGCGGCCATACCGAGGATCTCGGTGGCGCCGAGGTTGGCGGCGACGAAGGCGAGACCGGTGACCCAGGCGGGCAGGGACCGCCCGGAGAGGAAGAAGTCCAGGCTCGTCTTCACGCTGCGTCTGGCCGCGAATCCGATGCCGAGGACGACGACGAAGTAGAGGGCCAGGATCGTGTAGTCCAGCCCGTTGGTGGGGAGCCGTAGCCCCTCGGCCAAGGTGGTCATAGGTGGGCACCCGCTTCTTTGCGCGATCGGAACGCACAGAAAGCTACGCGCGGCCCCTCAGAAACTGAATACTTTTGTTTGGTTGAGTTGTTGATCTGTGATCGGGCTTGTCTATATGTCCCGAATGTCTCCGCCCCGTCCCGCGCTGCGCCCCGCATTGACGCCGCTGTTTAGTTGTGCTTCATTGTGTTTGTTTGTGTTTGGTCGGCGCGTGAGGAGCTCCGTTGAAGAAGACGACGACCCGGCTGGCGGACGGCCGGGAGCTCATCTACTACGACCTGCGCGACGACGTGGTCCGTGACGAGCGTGACCCCCGCCCCCTCGACCCCGTCGCCACCACCTCCGAGATCCGCCACGACCGGCTCCTCGGCGACTCGGTCGCCATCGCCTCCCACCGCCAGGCCCGCACCTACCACCCCCCGGCCGACGAATGTCCGCTGTGCCCCTCCCGCCACGGCCGGCGGTCCGAGATCCCCGCCTCCGACTACGACGTCGCCGTCTTCGAGAACCGCTTCCCGTCCCTCGCCGGCGACCACGGCCGCTGTGAGGTCGTCTGCTTCACCCCCGACCACGACGCCTCCTTCGCCGACCTCACCGAGGAGCAGGCCGGCCTGGTCCTGGACGCCTGGACCGACCGCACCGCCGAACTCTCCCAACTCCCGGGCGTGGAACAGGTCTTCTGCTTCGAGAACCGCGGCGAGGAGATCGGCGTCACCCTCGGCCACCCGCACGGCCAGATCTACGCGTACCCCTTCGTCACCCCGCGCACGGAGCGCATGCTCGGCTCGCTCGCCGCCCACCGCGAGGCCACCGGCCGCAACCTCTTCGACGACACGGTCGCCGACGAGCTGGCCGACGGCCGCCGGATCGTCCTGGCGGGCGAGCACTGGGTGGCCTTCGTCCCGTACGCCGCCCACTGGCCCTACGAGGTGCACCTCTACCCCCGGCGCCGGGTCCCCGACCTGCTCGCCCTCGACGACGCCGCGCGCACAGAGTTCCCACAGATCTACCTGGAAGTCTTGCGGCGCTTCGACCGGATCTTCGACGAAGGGGACGGCCAGGGGAAGCGCACCGCCCGCACGCCGTACATCGCCGCCTGGCACCAGGCGCCGCTGCGGGCCGGGCGCCGCGAGGACTTCGCGCTCCACCTTGAGCTTTTCACCATCCGCCGTACTTCCGGCAAGCTGAAGTTTCTCGCGGGTTCCGAATCCGGCATGAACGTGTTCATCAATGACGTGCCGCCGGAGGCCGCGGCCGAGCGACTGCGAGAGGTAGCGAGCGAGTGAGCAAGAAGTACCTGGTCACCGGTGGTGCGGGATACGTCGGCAGCGTCGTCGCGGCACATCTGCTGCAGGCCGGACACGAGGTGACCGTGCTGGACGACCTGTCCACCGGCCACCGTGAGGGCATCCCCGCCGGGGCCCACTTCATCGAGGGCCGCATCCAGGACGCGGCGAAGTGGATCGACCCCTCCTACGACGCGGTCCTGCACTTCGCCGCGTTCTCGCAGGTCGGCGAGTCCGTCGCCAACCCCGAGAAGTACTGGCGCAACAACGTCGGCGGCACCATGGACCTGCTCGCCGCGATGCGCGACGCCGGGGTCCGCACCCTCGTCTTCTCCTCCACCGCCGCCACCTACGGCGAGCCGAAGTCCACCCCGATCACCGAGTCCGCCGAGACCGCGCCCACCAGCCCGTACGGCGCCAGCAAGCTCGCCGTCGACCACATGATCAGCGGCGAGGCCGCCGCCCACGGGCTGGCCGCCGTCTCGCTGCGCTACTTCAACGTCGCCGGCGCCTACGGCAGCTGCGGCGAGCGCCACGACCCCGAGTCGCACCTGATCCCGCTCGTCCTCCAGGTCGCCCAGGGCAAGCGCGAGGCGATCTCCGTCTTCGGCGAGGACTACCCCACCCCCGACGGCACCTGCGTCCGCGACTACATCCACGTCGCCGACCTCGCCGAGGCCCACCTCCTCGCCCTCGACGCCGCCACCGCCGGTGAGCACCTGATCTGCAACCTCGGCAACGGCAACGGCTTCTCCGTCCGCGAGGTCATCGAGACCGTCCGCGAGGTCACCGGCCACCCCATCCCGGAGGTCGTCGCCCCGCGCCGCGGCGGCGACCCCGCCGTGCTGGTGGCCTCCGCGCAGACCGCCGTCGACCGCCTCGGCTGGCGGCCCGCCCGCGCCGACCTCGCCGGCATCGTCGCCGACGCCTGGCAGTTCGCGCAGAACCTCGACCGGACCAAGGAGTCCTGATGACCGCACACGGAGCCGCCGCTCCGGCCACCGGGCGCCGCGCCCGGCACACCGCCGAGCAGTTCGCCGCGGTGTACGGCGCCGCCCCCACGGGCACCTGGGCGGCGCCCGGCCGGGTCAACCTGATCGGTGAACACACCGACTACAACGACGGTTTCGTGATGCCCCTGGCCCTCCCGCACACCACCCTCGCCGCCGCCTCACCCCGCACCGACGGCGTGCTGCGGCTGCACTCCGGCGGTGCCGACGGCGGCGTCGTCGAACTCCGCCTCGACGCGCTGCGGCCCGCCCCCCAGGGAGGCTGGGCCGCCTATCCGGCCGGGGTCGTCTGGGCGATGCGGGAGGCCGGACTGCCCGTGGGCGGCGCCGATCTGCACTACGAGAGCACGGTGCCCACCGGCGCCGGACTCTCCTCCTCCGCCGCCCTGGAGGTCGTCACCGCGCTCGCCCTCAACGACCTGTACGCGCTCGGCCAGGAGCCGCAGCGGCTGGCGCAGCTCGCCCAGCGGGCCGAGAACGCCTTCGTCGGGGTGCCCTGCGGGATCATGGACCAGACCGCGGCGGCCTGCTGCACCGAGGGCCACGCCCTGTTCCTGGACACCCGCGACCTCACCCGGCGCCAGGTCCCGTTCGACCTCGCGGGGGAGGGACTGCGGCTGCTCGTCGTCGACACCCGGGTCAAGCACGAGCTGGGGGACGGCGCGTACGCCGAGCGGCGCGCGGGCTGTGAACGCGGCGCGCGGGCGCTCGGGGTGCGGGCCCTGCGCGACGTGTCCCCCGCGCATCTCCCGGAGGCGCTGGACCGGCTGGCCGGCGACCCCGGGGTCCGGCCCCTCGTCCGGCACATCGTCACCGAGAACCACCGCGTCGAAGAGGTCATCGCCCACCTCGACGCGGGCCGCACCCGCGCCATCGGCCCGCTGCTGACCGCCGGCCACGCCTCGCTCCGCGACGACTTCGGGATCTCCTGCCGGGAGCTCGACCTCGCCGTCGACACCGCCAACGCGGCGGGCGCCCTCGGGGCCCGCATGACCGGCGGCGGCTTCGGCGGCTCGGCGATCGTGCTCGTCGAGGAGGCGGACGCCCCGGCCGTCGGCGCGGCCGTCACCGAGGCGTTCGCGGCGGCCGGCCACGCCGCCCCGCGGATCTTCGAGGCCGTCGCGAGCGCGGGGGCGCACCGCGTCGCATAGGGCGCGCCGGACGGCGTGAAGCCACCGGACCGGGGCCGGTCGGCCCCGCCGGGGAAGCAGTTTCGTCAATCACCTTCCCTCGCCGCACCCCGTCCGTACGCTGGGAACCCGCACCGGTGGGGGCCGGTGCCGATCAGGGGGCGAGACCGTTCGGGTACGGCGCCCGGGGTGGGGTGGCCATGTCGGCACGGCGGCGGCCGTGCGGCTGAGGCGATCTTCAATCCGGGCGTCGTGCCCGCTATGGTCCGTTCACCGAGACAGGGGGTCTCTGTGCAACGCATCCGGGTTCTGGTGGTCGACGACCACCGCATCTTCGCCGAATCCCTGGCGGCCGCGCTCGCCGCGGAACAGGACGTGGACGTCGCGGCCGCGGGCAGCGCCCCCGCTGCCCTGCGCACTCTCGACCGGGCGGCCACCGACGGCCGCCGCTTCGACGTGCTGCTCGCCGACGCCGACCTCGCCGCGCCGCTGCTCGCGGTCCCCGCGCAGGGGGCGGCCCGCGACGCCGTCCCGCGGGAGACCGTGCCGCGCGCCGTGCCGCGGGACGGCATCGCGCTGGTCTCCGGGCTGCGCACCAGCCATCCGTATCTGCGCACGGTCGTCCTCGCCGACCGCGACGACCCGCGCCGCGCGGCCGCCGCCCTGCAGGCCGGGGCCTCCGGCTGGGTCGCCAAGGACTGCTCGCTGTCCCGGCTGCTCGCCGTCATCCGCGGGGTGCTGCGCGACGAGACGCATCTGCCGCCCGCCCTGCTGACCGGCGTGCTGCGGGAGTTGACGGCCGCCCGCAAGCACCGCTCGGAGAGCGAGCGGCTGGTGGAGTCGCTGACCCCGCGCGAGCGGGAGGTGCTGCGCTGCATGGTGGCGGGCCTGGGCCGCAAGGCGGTCGCCGAGCGGCTGTTCCTCTCCCCGCACACGGTCCGTACCCATATGCAGAACGTCCTCGGCAAGCTCGGGGTGCACTCCACCCTCGCGGCGGTGGCGCTGGCCCGCCGGGCCGGGGTCGGCCCGGTCGAGCTGGAGACGGCGGCCGCGGCGGCGTCGGTACCGGTGCCCTGAGGGGGCCGCACGGCCGGTGGGCCGGGCCCGCACGGCCGTGGGGGCGGGACTTTGCGGACGCGTCCTAGGGCTCCGTCAGTACGGCCACGCCCCGTGCCCCCAGCGTGATCCGGCCGACGGTCCCGGCACCGGGCGTCCCGTCTGCCGCGAGCGCGTTCCGCATCGGTGCCGGCAGCGCGACCTCGGCGGGCTCCGTCCCGTGGTTGAGCAGGAAGACATGGCGTCCGCCGGTGCCCTCGCGGACGGTGGCCTGGACGCCCGGCGGCAGCCCCGGCAGTACGGGGCGGACACCGGCCGCGGCGCGGACGTCGTCCAGCAGCGCCCGCATCAGCGCCGGTTCGAGCCGGGTGCCGACGTACCAGACCGTGCCCCGCCCGTAGGAGTGCCGGGTCACCGCGGGGCGGCCGGCGAGCGGCCCGTCCGTGAAGTGGGCGAGCGCCTCGGCCCCTTCGAGGTCGAGGGCCTCCGACCACAGATCCGCCCGGCCCGCGTGGTCCCCGCCCCCGACCGCCACCGTCCGGCCCGCGTCCAGCGGCCAGAACTCCGCCACCCGCAGCCCCAGCAGCGCCCGCAGCGGCGCCGGGTAGCCGCCGGGGTGCACCCGGTCGTTCTCGTCGACGATCCCGGAGAAGAACGACACCAGCAGCTGCCCGCCGTCGCGTACATAGGCGGCCAGCCGCTCGGCGTCCGGCGCGGTGAGCAGGTAGAGGTTGGGCGCCACGACCAGCCGGTAACCGGACAGCTCGCGGCGCGGCGGCAGCACGTCGCAGGCCACGCCCGCCTCGAACAGCGGCCGGTAGTGGTCCAGAGCGATCCGGGAGTGCTCCAGCGCGGTCGACGGCTTGGAGTCCAGCTCCAGGGCCCACCAGCTCTGCCAGTCCGCGAGCAGCGCCACCTCGGCCCGCGACCGGGCCCCCTCGATCCCCGGCAGTGATGCCAACTCCCGCCCCAGCTCGCACACTTCACGGAAGACCCGGGCGTCGGTCCCGCCGTGCGGCAGCATCGCCGAGTGGAACTTCTCCGCGCCGCCCAGCGACTGCCGCCACTGGAAGAACAGCACCGCGTCCGCGCCCTGGGCGACGGCCTGCCAGCTCCACAGCCGCATCGCGCCGGGCGGCTTGGGGCCGTTGCGGGGCCGCCAGTTGACCGCGCCCGGCGCCTGTTCCAGCAGCATCCAGGGCTGCCCGGCGCGCGCCGAGCGCATCAGGTCGAAGACGTACCCGGCCCGGATGTGGTCGTCGGGCACATAGGGGTCCTGGTAGAAGTCCAGCGCCATCGCGTCCATATGGGGCGCCCAGGCGAAGGCGTCGACCGGCTTGTGCTGCGGCATCAGATTGGTGGTGGCCGGAATACCCGGGGTGAGGCGTTCCAGCACCTCCTTTTCGGCCAGATAGCAGGCGCGCAGCGCCTCGTCGCCGAAGCGCAGATAGTCCAGCTGCTGTGCGGGGTTGGGGAAGGTGGGCGCGGTACGGGGCGGCAGCACCTCCTCGAAGTCGCCGTACGCCTGCGACCAGAAGGCCGTCGACCAGGCGTCGTTGAGCGCGTCGACGCTCCCGTACCGCTCCCGCAGCCAGCGCCGGAAGTCCCCGGCCGACACCTCGCAGTAGCAGTGGCGGGTGTGGCAGCCGTACTCGTTGCCGATGTGCCACAGGGCGAGCGCGGGGTGGCCGGCGTAGCGGGTGGCGAGCTGTTCGACGAGGCGTACGGCGTGGGCGCGGTAGACGGGGCTGGAGGGGCAGTAGTGCTGCCGGCCGCCGGGCCAGCGGCGGCGGCCGTCGGCGTCCTCGGGCAGGATCTCGGGGTGCGCGCGGGAGAGCCACGGGGGCGGGGAGGCGGTCATGGTCGCCAGGCACACGGCGATCCCGGCGCCCGCCAGCCCGTCCATGACACGGTCGAACCAGCCGAACTCCCAGGCACCGGGTTGGGGTTCGACCTTGGCCCAGGAGAAGATCCCGGCGGTGACCATGGTGACACCGGCCGCCCTCATCAGCTCCAGATCCTCGGCCCACACCTCCTCGGGCCACTGCTCCGGGTTGTAGTCGCCGCCGAAATGGATGCCCATGGACTCCCCTACGGATCGAGGCCCGCGCGGGGCGCCGCGGCCCCGCCGTCAGCGGGCACGGCTCACGATGAGTTCTTGTACACGCTCCAGCCCCCGTCGACGACCAGGCCGGCGCCGGTGACGAAGGACGCCTCGGGGGAGAGCAGGAAGGCGATGGCCGCCGCGACCTCCTCGGGCCGCCCCAGCCGCCGCGCCGCCGTCTCCGCGGCGCTGGCCTGCCGCTCCTCCTCGCCGACCCCGTCCCAGGCCGCGGTGAGCACGGGGCCCGGCAGTACGCAGTTGACCCGCACCTCCGGCCCGTACTCGACGGCGAGCTGACGGCCCAGACCGGTCAGTCCGGCCTTCGCCGCGGCGTAGGCGGGCCGCCCCGGCAGCCCGACCAGGGCGTGCACGGACGAGGTCAGCACCACCGCGCCGCCGCGCGCCCGCAGATCCGCCAGCGCGGCGCGCACCCCCAGGAACGAACCGGTGAGGTTGACCGCGAGCTGCCGGTCCCAGTCCGCGAGCGGGGTGCGGTCGGCGGCCGCCACATACGGCAGGAAGGCGTTGCTGACCAGCCCGTCCACCGGGCCGTAGCGCCGCCGCGCCGCCTCGACGGCCCGCCGCCAGCCGTCCTCGCCCGCCACGTCGCAGTGCTCGTACGAGGCCCGGCCGCCGGCCGCCCGGATGCGCCGCGCGGTGTGTTCGCCGCGCGCGTCGTCGATGTCCAGCAGCAGGACCCCGGCGCCCTCGGCCGCCAGCCGGTCGGCGGTGGCCGCCCCGATCCCGGCGGCGGCCCCGGTGACCAGAACCGTACGGCCCTCGAACCGCCTGCCGTACGGGCCGTTCGCCGGGCGGGGTGCGCGCTGCTGGCTCATGGCGCGATCCAAGCCCACGGGGCGAGCGGCGGGCAAGGGCACGGGGCCCAGAGGGGCGCGCGAGCACTTCAGGGGGCGCGCGCATCCTTCGCGCGCGCCATCAAATGCGGTGCGCCAACCAGTCGTACGCCGGCGCCACGGACTTCTCGGACGCGCTCCGGGGCGGCCCCGGCGCCGGGCCGGCTAGCCCGGGGTGTTGTCGAACGGCCCGGTCAACTGCCGCAGCAGTCCGGCCAGTTCGCGGCGCTGCTGGGGGGAGAGCTCGGCCAGAATGGCGCGCTCCTGCACCAGCAGTCCGGCCAGCGACTGGTCGGCCCGGTCGCGGCCCTCGGCGGTCAGTCTGACCAGCACTCCGCGCCGGTCACTGGGGTCCGGCAGCCGCTCGACGAGGTTCTTCTTGGCCAGCCGGTCGATGCGGTTGGTCATCGTCCCCGAGGTGACCAGAGTCTGTGTCAGCAGCGCCCCGGGGGAGAGCTGGTACGGCGCCCCGGCGCGCCGCAGCGCGGTGAGCACGTCGAACTCCCAGGGCTCCAGGCCCACCTCGGAGAACGCGATACGGCGGGCCCGGTCGAGGTGTCTGGCCAGCCTGGAGACGCGGCTGAGGACCTCAAGCGGCTCCACGTCGAGGTCCGGGCGTTCACGGCGCCATGCTGCGACCAGTCGGTCGACCTCGTCCTCCATGACGATCAGTGTAAAGGGTCTGTCGACATGAAGTCTCTTGACGTCGAGATATATTTCGCTGGACTATGGGCATCGTCGGCGGGGGCTCGGTTTCCGGCCGAGACGGCCCGAACCAGACCGTGCCCGCCTTGTGTCAGCCCTGCATCGGCAAAGGGGTTTCGAACATGCACGACGCACCAACCTGGGATGCGCAGCAATACCTCCGCCACTCCGGGCACCGTACCCGTCCGTTCCACGACCTGCTCACCCGGATACCCGACCTGCCCCGGCAGGACCGCCCCGCCCGCATCGCCGACCTCGGCTGCGGTCCCGGCAACGTCACCGCCCACCTCGCCACCCGCTGGCCCGACGCGCACATCACCGGATTCGACAACTCCCCGGAGATGCTCAAGGAGGCCGAGACCTACGCCGGCCCCACCCCGGGCGGCGGCCACCTCGACTTCGCCCCCGCCGACGCCGCCGACTGGACGCCCGAGGAGACCTACGACCTGATCGTCTCCAACGCGGCCCTCCAGTGGGTCCCCAACCACCCGGACTCCTTCGCCCGCTGGATCGAGGCCCTCGCCCCCGGCGGCACCTTCGCCTTCCAGGTCCCCGGCAACTTCACCTCACCCAGCCACGCCCTCCTCGGCGAACTGTGCGACGCACCCCAGTGGCGCGAGCGGCTCACCACCCACGGCCGCCGCTTCGTCCACATCCTCGAACCGGCCGACTACCTGGAGCGCCTCATCGACCTCGGCTGCGCCGCCGACGTCTGGGAAACCACCTACGTCCAGCTCCTGGAGGGCGACGACCCGGTCCTCGACTGGGTCAAGGGCACCGCCCTGCGCCCCGTCCTCACCGCCCTGGAGAACGACCCGGACACCCGCGACGCCTTCCTCGCCGAATACCGCGACGCCCTCCGCAAGGCCTACCCCACCGGCCCGCACGGCACGGTCTTCCCGTTCCGCCGCATCTTCGCCGTAGCCCGTAAACCGACGACCGGCTGACGCCCCCGCCGGGACGCGCACCACCGGCCGGGGCGGAAGCCGACGACCGCCGACGCTCCCGTCCGGAACCCGAGCACCGGCCGACGCTCCCGCCGGGAAGCCGACGACCGGCCGACGCTCCGGCCCGCGAGCCCACCGCCGGCTGACGTTCCTGCCCACCGCCGGCCGCCGCCCCGCGGCCGCGCCCCGACTCTTCCCCTCCGAGGTGACCCACGCCATGATCACCGGCCTCGACCATCCAGCTCGCCGCACCCCCCGGCACCGAGGACGCCCTGCGGGCCTACTACGGGGTGCGGGAGGCCGGGCGGCGGGCCGATCACGCCCGGGGTCCCGCCCCCCTCAATTCTTCCGATGCCCTATCAACCGAGGCCTAGCCTCCAGGTTGCCCAGGCCGTGCCAGGCCAGGTTGACCAGATGGGCCGCCACCTCCGCCTTCTTCGGCTTGCGGGTGTCGACCCACCACTGGCCGGTCAGGGCCACCATGCCGACCAGGGCCTGTGCGTAGAGCGGGGCGAGCTTCGGGTCGAAGCCGCGGGCCTTGAACTCCAGGCCCAGGATGTCCTCGACCTGGGTGGCGATATCGCTGATGAGCGAGGCGAACGAGCCCGTCGACTGGGCCACGGGGGAGTCGCGGACCAGGATGCGGAAACCGTCGGTGAAGGTCTCGATGTAGTCGAGAAGCGCGAAGGCGGCCTGTTCCAGGAGCTCGCGCGGGTGGCCGGCGGTCAGTGCGCCCGTCACCATGTCCAGCAGCTGCCGCATCTCGCGGTCCACGACCACCGCGTACAGGCCCTCCTTGCCGCCGAAGTGCTCGTAGACCACCGGCTTGGACACCCCGGCCTTCGCCGCGATCTCCTCCACCGACGTGCCTTCGTAACCCCGCTCGGCGAAGAGCGTGCGACCGATGTCCAGCAGCTGCTCCCGGCGCTCCGCACCGGTCATCCGGACCCTGCGGGCCCGCCGCGTCCCCGCGGAGGAGGACTTGCTCTTGCTGCCGCTGGTACTGCTGTCGTCGATCGCCACCCGTCAATGATGCCTTCCCCGCTAGCGCCGGGCGGCACCCCCGGCGGCCTTCTCCGCGCGTCGCGCGTCCAGCCGGGACGCGTCCGGCCACCGGACGTCGTACGCCCAGCCCGCCTTCTCGGCCCAGCGGATCAGACGGGCGCTGGAATCCAGCTGCCCCTTCATCACCCCGTGCCGCGCGCAGGTCGGGTCCGCGTGGTGCAGGTTGTGCCAGGACTCGCCGCACGAGAGGACGGCCAGCCACCAGACGTTCCCCGAGCGGTCACGGGACTTGAAGGGGCGCTTGCCGACGGCGTGGCAGATGGAGTTGATCGACCACGTCACGTGATGCAGCAGCGCGACCCGGACCAGGGAACCCCAGAAGAACGCGGTCAGCGCACCCTGCCACGACCAGGTCACCAGGCCGCCCACCAGCGGCGGGATCAGCAGCGACACCGCCGTCCACAGTACGAACTGGCGGGAGATCCGGCGGATCGCCGGGTCCTTGACCAGGTCCGGCGCGTACTTCTGCTGCGAGGTCTGCTCCTCGTCGAACATCCAGCCGATGTGCGCCCACCACAGGCCCTTCATCAGGGCGGGCACCGTCTCACCGAAGCGCCACGGCGAATGCGGGTCGCCCTCGGCGTCGGAGAACTTGTGGTGCTTGCGGTGATCCGCCACCCAGCGCACCAGCGGCCCCTCCACGGCCAGCGACCCCATGACCGCGAGCGCGATCCGCAGCGGCCGCTTCGCCTTGAACGAGCCATGCGTGAAGTAGCGGTGGAAGCCGATCGTGATGCCATGGCAGCCGATGTAGTACATCACCACCAGCAGCGCCAGATCGAGCCAGCTCACCCCCCAGCCCCACGCCAGCGGCACCGCGGCCAGCAGCGCCACGAACGGGACGGTGATGAACAGCAGGAGCGAGATCTGCTCGACCGACCTGCGCTGCTCACCGCCGAGCGTCGCGGACGGCGCCTGCCTACCGGCGGCCGGACCGGCGGCGGAATCGGCGGAAATCGGTGGATCTTCTACAGCTTCAGGACCAGCAGTCATGGTGTCCCTCGTCGGGGGCTCGGGGGCACGGCTACGGCTACGGGACCGTAACCTACGGTCTCGTAAGTATGGCAGTGCCACCGCCACGGGCAAGGCCGTGACAGGCGCCACACCCGTCAGCTGTGACGCAGTGCCCACCCAGCGGACGGTGTGATCTGCCGAAGCTGGGCAGACCTATCCTGGGGACGTCGGACAGCGCGGTCCGCAACCCGCCCGCATCAGAACTGCCCAACCCGTCGCCCGCCCCGACCCCTCCCACGGGTCGCGTGCGACGTCCCTGATCGCCGCAAGGAGCCGCACCTGTGAGCAGCGCCGACCACACCCCGGCCGAAATCGTGTCCATCGAAGGCCCCGAAGCCGGCCCGAGCGACAACGTCGCCCTGCGTGCCGACATCCGCCGCCTCGGTGACCTCCTCGGCGAGACCCTCGTCCGCCAGGAAGGTCAGGAGCTGCTCGACCTCGTCGAGCGGGTACGCGCCCTGACCCGCTCCGACGGCGAAGCCGCCGCCCGGCTCCTCGGCGACACCGACCTGGCCACCGCCGCCAAGCTGGTGCGCGCCTTCTCCACGTACTTCCACCTCGCGAACGTCACCGAGCAGGTCCACCGCGGCCGGGAGCTCGGCGCCCGGCGCGCCGCCGAGGGCAGCATCCTCGCCCGCACCGCCGACATGCTGAAGGACGCCGACCCCGAGCACCTGCGCGCCACCGCCCGCAACCTCGGCGTCCGCCCCGTCTTCACCGCGCACCCCACCGAGGCCGCCCGCCGCTCCGTCCTCACCAAGCTCCGCAAGGTCGCCGAGCTGCTGGACAGCCCCGACGCCGAGCGCCGCCGCGCCGACCTCCGGCTCGCCGAGAACATCGACCTCATCTGGCAGACCGACGAGCTGCGCGTCGCCCGCCCCGAGCCCACCGACGAGGCCCGCAACGCCATCTACTACCTCGACGAGCTGGGCCGCGGCGCCGTCGGCGACGTCCTGGAGGACCTCGCCGCCGAGCTGGAGCGGGCCGGCACCGAGCTGCCCGCCGGCACCCGCCCGCTCACCTTCGGCACCTGGATCGGCGGCGACCGCGACGGCAACCCCAACGTCACCCCCCAGGTCACCTGGGACGTCCTGCTCCTCCAGCACGAGCACGGCATCACCGACGCCCTGGAGCACGTCGACGAGCTGCGCGGCGCCCTGTCCAACTCCATCCGCAACTGCGGCGCCACCGACGAACTGCTCGCCTCCCTCCAGCACGACCTGGACCTCCTCCCGGAGATCAGCCCCCGCTACAAGCGGCTGAACAGCGAGGAGCCCTACCGCCTCAAGGCCACCTGCATCCGGCAGAAGCTCCTCAACACCCGCGAGCGCCTCGCCGGCGACACCCCCCACGTCCCCGGCCGCGACTACCTCGGCACCACCGAGCTCCTCGACGACCTCGCCCTCATCCAGAACTCGCTGCGCGAACACCGCGGCGGCCTGGTCGCCGACGGCCGCCTGGAGCGCACCCTGCGCACCATCGCCGCCTTCGGCCTGCAGCTGGCCACCATGGACGTCCGCGAGCACGCCGACGCCCACCACCACGCCCTCGGCCAGCTCTTCGACCGCCTCGGCGAGGAATCCTGGCGCTACGTGGACATGCCGCGCGACTACCGCCGCAAGCTCCTCGCCAAGGAACTGCGCTCCCGCCGCCCGCTGGCCCCCACCCCCGCCCCCCTCGACGAGGCCGGCGCCAAGACCCTCGGCGTCTTCCGCACCATCCTCAAGGCCAAGGACACCTTCGGCCCCGAGGTCATCGAGTCCTACATCATCTCCATGTGCGCCGGCTCCGACGATGTCTTCGCCGCCGCCGTCCTCGCCCGCGAGGCCGGACTCATCGACCTGCACGCCGGCTGGGCCAAGGTCGGCATCGTGCCGCTCCTGGAGACCACCGACGAGCTGAAGATCGCCGACCAGCTCCTCGACGAGATGCTCGCCGACCCCTCCTACCGGCGCCTGGTCGCCCTCCGCGGCGACGTCCAGGAGGTCATGCTCGGCTACTCCGACTCCTCCAAGTTCGGCGGCATCACCACCTCCCAGTGGGAGATCCACCGCGCCCAGCGCCTGCTGCGCGACGTCGCCCACCGGCACGGCGTCCGGCTGCGCCTCTTCCACGGCCGCGGCGGCACCGTCGGCCGCGGCGGCGGCCCCTCCCACGACGCGATCCTCGCCCAGCCCTACGGCACCCTCGAAGGCGAGATCAAGGTCACCGAGCAGGGCGAGGTCATCTCCGACAAGTACCTGGTGCCTTCGCTGGCGCGGGAGAACCTGGAGCTGACGGTCGCCGCCACCCTCCAGGCCTCCGCCCTGCACACCGAGCCCCGGCAGTCCGACGAGGCGCTGGCCCGCTGGGACGCGGCCATGGAGAAGGTCTCCGACGCGGCCCACGGCGCCTACCGCCGCCTCGTCGAGGACCCGGACCTGCCCGCCTACTTCTTCGCGTCCACCCCCGTCGACCAGCTCGCCGAACTCCACCTCGGCTCCCGGCCCTCGCGCCGCCCCGACTCCGGCGCGGGCCTCGACGGACTGCGCGCCATCCCGTGGGTCTTCGGCTGGACCCAGTCCCGCCAGATCGTCCCCGGCTGGTTCGGCGTCGGCACCGGCCTCAAGGCCGCCCGCGAGGCGGGACTCGACAGCGTCCTCGACGAGATGCACGAGTACTGGCACTTCTTCCGCAACTTCCTGTCCAACGTCACCATGACGCTGGCCAAGACCGACCTGCGGATCGCCCAGCACTACGTCGACACCCTCGTCCCCGACGAGCTCAAGCACGTCTTCGACCACATCAAGGCCGAACACGAACTCACCGTCGCCGAGGTCCTGCGGATCACCGGGGAGAAGGAACTCCTCGACTCCAACGACGTCCTCAAGCAGACCTTCCACATCCGCGACGCCTACCTGGACCCGATCTCCTACCTCCAGGTCTCGCTGCTGCACCGCCAGCGCACCGCCGCCGAACGCGGCGAGGAAGCCGACCCGGTCCTCGCCCGCGCCCTGCTGCTCACCGTCAACGGCGTCGCCGCCGGACTCCGCAACACCGGCTGACCCACCCCGGCACCACACACGACGGCGGCCCGCCCTCCACCAAGGAGGACGGGCCGCCGCCGTATCAGCCCTACAACGCCGCGAACGCCGCGCCCAGCAACACCGCCCCCAACAACCCCATCACCCACGCCGTACGCCGCAACCGCATCCCCCCGGCCACCACCAGCGCCGCCAGCAACAACGACCCCGCGAACGGCACCCACGCATGCAGAATCCCGGCCGCCCCCGTCCGCACCGCATGCGTCGTCCCCGGCTTGACCGTCACCTCGACCCGCGCACCCCGGTCCACCGACCCCTGCGCGACCGACACCTTCGCCAGCCGCCGGCCCTCACCCGCCGACGGCACATACGGACCCGTGCACCGCTCACCCGCACACGCCGACACCGTCATCACCCCGCGCCCCCGCGCCTTGACGAGCATCGCGTACTGCGCCGTCTGCCACGACGTCCACACCCCCGCCACCAGCAGCAGCAACGCCAGCAGACCCATCAACCCGGCCCTGGCGACCAGCAGCATCCCAAAGGCACTCTCACCGGCCCGCCGGGTACGACTGCGTCTGACCGAACGGGTGCGCGTACTGCTTCTGGCCATGGCGGCGATCCTTGGCCATCCACCATCACCCGGTCAACCTCCGGAAACGGTTCGTCAGAGCCTGACCCCCGCTGCCCCATTCAGGAGTTGTACGTGGTCTGCGCCCTTTCCAGACCATCCACGATCAACGTCTCCACCGCATCCGCCGCACGGTCCACGAAGTAATCCAGCTCCCGCCGCTCCGCCCCCGAGAAATCCTTCAGCACGAAATCCGCCACCTGCATACGACCCGGCGGACGCCCGATCCCGAACCGCACCCGGTGATACTCCGCACCCAGCGACTTCGTGATCGACTTCAGACCGTTGTGCCCGTTGTCGCCACCACCCAGCTTCAGTCGCAGCGCACCGTAATCAATATCCAACTCATCGTGAATCGCCACGATGTTGCCCACCGGCACCTTGTAGAAATCCCGCAACGCCGTCGTCGGCCCACCCGACAGATTCATGAAAGTCATCGGCTTCGCCACCACCACACGACGACCCGAAGGACCCGGCGGACCACAACGCCCCTCCACCACCTGCGCCCGCGCCTTGTGCGACTTGAAGCGGCCCCCCATCCGCTCCGCCAGCAAATCCGCCACCATGAATCCCACATTGTGGCGATTACGCGCGTACTCCGGGCCCGGATTACCCAGCCCCACCACCAGCCACGGATCAGCGTCCGCCATGTCAGCAACTCCCACATCCGCCGGCCACACCCGCCGGCCCCGACCGCAACTGCCCATGAAACAGCCCAACCGCCACCCCGCACCCAAAGGCGCGCGGCAGCGGCTGGACCACTCGCTGAGAAAACGCCTCAGCGAAAAGCGACTCAGGCCTCGGCGCCTTCGCCCTCACCCTCGGCGGCCTCCTCGGCCGGAGCCTCGGCCTGCGCCGCGACAACCTGCAGCACCACGGCGTCGTCCTCGACGGACAGCGCGGAACCCGACGGCAGGGCGATGTCCTTGGCCAGCACCGAAGCGCCCGCCTCCAGGCCCTCGACGGACACCGTGACCGACTCCGGGATGTGGGTGGCCTCGGCCTCGATCGGCAGCGCGTTCAGCACGTGCTCCAGGACGTGCTGGCCCGGGGCCAGGTCACCCTCGACGTGGATCGGCACCTCGACGGAGACCTTCTCGCCCTTCTTCACGGCCAGGAAGTCCACGTGCACCAGGAACTGGCGGATCGCCTCACGCTGCACGGCCTTGGGGATGACCAGCTCGCTCTTGCCGTCGAAGTCCAGACGGATCAGGGCGTTCGGCGTCTTCAGCGCCATCATCAGCGCGTGGTTGTGGATCGCCACGTGCTGCGGCTCCTCGCCGTGGCCGTAGATGACCGCGGGAACCAGGTCGGCGCGACGCGCACGACGCGCGGCACCCTTGCCGAAGTCGGTACGGACCTGGGCGGTGAGCTTGACCTCAGCCATGACTGCACTCCTCGTAACTCAGAAACATCCGGTGGGCGTCACCCGGCCCACGACAGACCTGCTACGAAGAGCGCGTCGATAACGGACAGCCACCACAAAAGGGCGGCCTCCCTCGCCGAGCAACTCCACGAGTCTACCCGGCCGGAAGGCCGCCCCAAAGTCGATCAGCGCCGGACTACCTCACAGGCCCGCCCGGCGCCCGCACTCACTGCTCCTCGAAGAGGCTCGTCACCGAACCGTCCTCGAACACCTCACGGATCGCCCGGGCGATCGTCGGCGCCATCGACAGCACCGTGATCTTGTCCAGCTCCAGCTCCGAAGGCGTCGGCAGCGTGTTCGTGAACACGAACTCACTCACCTTCGAGTTCTTCAGCCGGTCCGCGGCCGGACCCGACAGCACACCGTGCGTCGCCGTCACGATCACATCCGAGGCACCGTTCGCGAACAGCGCGTCCGCCGCCGCACAGATCGTGCCACCCGTGTCGATCATGTCGTCGACCAGGACACACACCCGGTCCTTCACATCACCGACGACCTCGTGCACCGTGACCTGGTTCGCCACGTCCTTGTCCCGCCGCTTGTGCACGATCGCCAGCGGCGCACCCAGACGGTCACACCAACGGTCCGCCACCCGCACGCGGCCCGCGTCCGGCGACACCACCGTCAGCTTCTCCCGGTCCACCTTCGCGCCCACGTAGTCCGCCAGGACCGGCAGCGCGAAAAGATGATCCACCGGACCGTCGAAGAAGCCCATGATCTGGTCCGTGTGCAGATCCACCGTCACCACACGGTCCGCACCCGCCGTCTTCATCAGGTCCGCGATCAGCCGCGCCGAAATCGGCTCACGGCCACGGTGCTTCTTGTCCTGACGCGCATAGCCGTAGAACGGCACCACGACCGTGATGCTCCGGGCCGACGCCCGCTTCAGCGCATCAATCATGATCAGCTGTTCCATGATCCACTTATTGATCGGAGCCGTGTGGCTCTGAATCAAAAAGCAATCCGCGCCACGCGCCGACTCCTGATAGCGGACATAGATCTCACCGTTGGCGAAGTCAAAAGCCTTCGTCGGGACCAGGCCCACACCCAGCTGATGCGCGACCTCCTCCGCCAGCTCGGGGTGGGCGCGGCCGGAGAAGAGCATCAGCTTCTTCTCGCCGGTCGTCTTGATCCCGGTCACAGCAAATCTCCTCGAATCACAGTTTGCGTGCGCTCAACAAAGGTACGCCCCGCACGGCGCACCCCTTGCACGATCACCGCTCGCCCTCGGAATCCTGGCGAGCAGCCGAAGCCGCCTGCGCGGCGGCGCTTCCAGGCCGCTTACGCGCGACCCAACCCTCGATATTCCGCTGCTGGCCACGCGCGACCGCCAGCGAACCCGGGGGCACATCCTTGGTGATAACCGAGCCCGCCGCCGTATAAGCGCCGTCCCCGACAGTGACCGGAGCCACAAACATGTTGTCCGACCCCGTCTTGCAATGCGACCCGACCGTCGTGTGGTGCTTCGCCTCACCGTCGTAGTTCACAAAGACACTCGCCGCGCCGATATTGGTGAACTCACCAATCGTCGCATCCCCCACATACGACAGATGCGGCACCTTCGTGCCCGCACCGATCGACGCGTTCTTCATCTCCACATACGTGCCGGCCTTCGACTTCGGACCAAGATCGGTCCCCGGACGCAGATACGCGTACGGCCCGACATTCGCCCCCTCGCCGACACGCGCACCCTCGGCCACCGTGAACGACAGCACCGCGCCCGCACCCACCGACGTGTCCGACACCCGCGAATGCGGACCCACCTCGGCACCCGCCGCCACATGCGTCACACCCAGCAGCTGCGTCCCCGGGTGCACCGTCGCGTCCGGCTCGAACGTCACCGACACATCCACCCACGTCGACGCCGGGTCCACCACCGTCACACCGGCCAGCATCGCCCGCTCCAGCAACCGCTCGTTCAGCAGCCGCCGCGCCTCCGCCAGCTGCACCCGGTTGTTGATCCCCAGAATCTCCCGGTGATCACCGGCCACCGCCGCACCGACCCGGTGCCCGGCCTCCCGCACGATCCCCAGCACATCCGTCAGGTACTCCTCGCCCTGACTGTTGTCCGTACGCACCTTGCCCAGCGCATCGACCAGCAGCCGCCCGTCGAAAGCGAACACCCCGGAATTGATCTCCCGGATCGCCCGCTGCGCCACACTCGCGTCCTTGTGCTCGACGATCGCGGTCACCGCGCCCGAGCTCTCGTCCCGCACGATCCGCCCGTAACCCGTCGCATCCGGGACCTCGGCCGACAGCACCGTCACCGCGTTGCCGTCCGCGGCATGCGTGTCCCCGAGCAGCCGCAGCGTCTCCCCGGTCAGCAGCGGAGTGTCACCACAGACGACGATCACCGTGCCGTCCACGGCCACACCGCTCTGGCTCAGCTCCTCCAGCGCCGTACGCACCGCGTGACCGGTGCCGTTCTGCTCGTGCTGCACCGCGGTGCGCACACCGGGGTCGATCTCGGAGAGGTGCGCCTGGACCTGCTCACGGGCGTGGCCGACGACCACGACGAGATGCTCGGGGTCCAGCTCACGGGAGGCGGCGACGACATGGCCGACGAGGGACCGGCCGGAGAGGGTGTGCAGGACCTTTGGGGTGGCCGACTTCATGCGGGTTCCCTCACCCGCTGCGAGAACGACGACGGCTGCCGGGCGGTTGGCGCTCACGGGGATGCCCTTCGGCTTCTTGGCTACTTCGGGTGGTGGTCACCCGAAGGATACCGGTGCGTATAGCAGCCGAAACGCGGGCGGGTCCTGACGTGGTGGTCAGGACCCGGATATTCGCCCGTTGTGCATGTGCTCCCCCACGAGGATTCGAACCTCGACCGACGACACCAAAAGACGTTGTGCTGCCCTTACACCATGGGGGAGGGTACTGTCAAGCAATCCGGCTTTCGTCAGCTCGGCTGCTTGGCACCCAACACTATGCCGTACCACCAGCCTTCGATGCGACGGTATAGCTCCGCACTTTGTAGCACCCGGATCACCAGACGGTCGCGGTAGCCCTCTCTGACGTTCTTGCGTGTGGTCTTGGGGTTGCCCAGTAGAGGGTGGCCCCGGCGAGGAGGAGCTCCCGGTCCGACAGGGCGCCGACCTCCCGGGTGGCCGCGCTCTTCGTTTCCCTGCGCTCCCTGTCCCGTACCGCCAGCTCGTGTTCCCAGCGCTTTTCGCGGGCGATCCGCGCCTGCTCCGCCGGGGTGCGACGTGGAGGCGGCTTCGGCAGGTCCCGTACCCACAGGGAGATCGAGCTCTTCGAGCAGCCCAGTTCGAGCTGGATCTGGTCGTAGGTCAGGCCCTGGCCGCGCAGTTCGCGGGCGCGGGCGCGGAGGTCGTCCCTGGCGTTGGGGCGGCGGGTCCAGTCGGGGGCGGGGGTGCCGTCGAGGAGGCGGTTGAGGAGGTCGTTGTTGTGGACGTGGAGGCGGTCGCGGATCTGGCGGCGGCTGAGGCCGGCCCGGCGCAGGGCGACGGCCTGGGGGCGTAAGGACTCGTAGTCGGGGTGTTCCCGGTGGGTGTGCGGCATGGGGGCAGGTTGTCGCGTGCGGGCGTGCGGGCGTGCGGAGGTGTCGAAAGTGTGGGCGATTCAATAGTTCGAGGGAAAACCCGCGGTAAGGGCTGGTAAGGGGTCTGGTCTGTGGCCCATTAGGGGTCGGGGCTTGGGGGGTGGGCGCCCGTAGGCTGGTCGGTATGACCGCAACGGGGGCAAGCGAAGGTGTGGGCGCGCGGGGTGCGCCGGTGAGCGGGCCGTGGTGGTGGGCCCGGCGGCGGAGTGCCGTGCTGGACGTGGGTCTGGCGGCGGCTTCCACGGTGGAGTGTGTCGTCGAGGGGGCGCGGTTCGCCGACGGGGCGCAGTTGCCGCAGCTGGTCGGGGTGCTGCTGGGTCTGCTGGTGGGGCCGGTGCTGTTGTTGCGCCGGCGTCGGCCGGTGGTGGTGGTGCTGGTCTCGATCGCGGTGACTCCGGCGGTGATGGGCGGGCTGCTGAGCACGGTGGGGCTGTACACGCTCGCCGCGTCGGATGTGCCGCGCCGGATCACGGCGTTGCTGGCGTCGATGACGGCGGCGGGGACGCTGGTGACGACGTTCCTCAGCCTGCGGCAGGACGTGGCGGCGCAGGAGGACTTCCAGCCGCCGGGGTGGCTGATCCCGGCGATGTCGTTGGCGCTGGGGCTGGTGCTGACGGCGCCGCCGGTGTTGTGGGGGCTGTATGTGGGGGCTCGCCGGCGGCTCGTGGAGAGTCTGCGGGAGCGGGCGGACGGTCTGGAGCGGGAGCTGTCGTTGCTGGCGGACCGGGCCGAGGAGCGGGCGGAGTGGGCCCGTAACGAGGAGCGGACGCGGATCGCGCGGGAGATGCATGACGTGGTCGCGCACCGGGTGAGTCTGATGGTGGTGCATGCGGCGGCGTTGCAGGCGGTGGCGCTGAAGGACCCGGAGAAGGCGTCGAAGAACGCGGGGCTGGTCGGCGACATGGGGCGGCAGGCGCTGACGGAGCTGCGGGAGATGCTCGGGGTGTTGCGTACGGCGGATGCGGCGGCGGCGCGGGGCGACGGGGCGTCGGGTGCGCCGGAGCGGCTGGCGGCGGTGGCGTCGCGGGCGGGGGCGACGGTGCGGGCGCGGCCGTCGGAGCCGTTCGCCGGTGAGGGTGTGGTGGAGTCGTCGGAGGCGGCCGGGGAGCCGGTGCCGGCTGCCGGTGAGGGGGATTCCGAGGGGCCGCATCTGGCGGAGCTGGCGGATCTGGTGGGTCAGTCGCGGGCGGCCGGGATGGTCGTGGAGCTGTCAGTGGACGGGGTGGCGGAGGGGGCGCCGGCCGGGCGGCGGTATGCGCCTCCGGTGGAGCGGACCGTCTACCGGGTGGTGCAGGAGGCTCTGACGAATGTGCACAAGCACGCGCCGGGGGCGCGGGCGCGGGTGCGGCTGGCGCACCGGGAGGGTGAGCTGGCGGTGCAGGTGGAGAACGGTCCGTGTGAGGGCGGGGCGGCGGATGCGGGGCTGCCGAGTGGCGGCAACGGTCTGGTGGGCATGCGGGAGCGGGTGACCGCTCTGGGGGGTGTCTTCGTGTCGGGGCCGACGGATGCCGGTGGTTTCCGGGTCTCGGCGGTTCTCCCGGCTCCCGCCGAGGCCGCCTGACGTACACCGGCAGGAAGGGCGCCGGGGCGGCGGTTCAGTCTGTCTCCGGCCCGGCCACTCCCAGTCGTAGTGGCCGGTTTCCCAGGACGAGTGTGCCCAGTGCGCTGTCGATGTCGGGTCCGAGGTACCAGTCGCCGGTGTGGTCGAGGCTGTAGATCCGGCCTTCGGTGTCGATGGCGAGGGTGGCCTGGGTGAAGGTGGCGCCGTCGTGGTCGGTGAGTTCTTCGCGGCCGAGGGGGGCGACGTCGGTTTCCAGGGCGCGGCCGAGGTCGCCGAGGGTGCGGGCGAGGTGGAGTCCGTGGAGGGGGTCGAGGGTGAAGGGGGTGGGGGCGATGTGGCGGCCGGGGCCGGGGCCGGTGATGTGGAGTGCGCCGAATTCGGCCCAGGCCTCGACGGCGGCGGGGAAGACGGTGTGGCGGTGGCCGGCGGGGGAGGTGTGGGCGCGGAGGGTGTCGGCCCAGTGTTCGGCCTGCTTTATGTCCCAGCGGCCGGGGTGCCAGCCGGCTTCCTGGAGGGCGACGTCGACGGCGGCGGGGAAGCGGGTCGAGTCGGTCCGGTCGTGGGCGGGGGTGCGGGGGCCGGGGGTGGTGGGCGGCATGGTGGCGGTCAGCTTCCTGTGGGCGTGGTGCCGCTGATGGGCATGACGCCGAAGTGGGCGAGGAGGGCGTCGCAGGAGCGGCAGGGTGGGGCGTAGCTGCCGTGCTGGGGGTCGCCGTCCTCGCGGATGTGGCGGGTGGTGAGTTTGGAGTGTTTGAGGGAGCGGCGGGCTTCGCCGTTGGTGAGGGGTTTGCGGGAGGCGCGTTTGCCGCGGTTGGACTCGACGGCGGTGAGGTGGCGGGAGAGCAGGACGGCTTCGGGGCAGCGTCCGGTGAAACGTTCGCGCTGTGCGGTGGGGAGGGTGTCGAGGAAGTCCTGGACGAGGGGGTGCAGGGCGGGGGGCTGTTCGGCCTTGCCGGCGGTACAGGTGAGGGTTTGTCCGCGTACTGACAGGGCGGCGGCGACGGTGGGGAGGATGCCGTCGCGGCGCTGGCGGAGGGCGGGTGCGCGATGGGTGTCGGCGGTGCCGCTCCAGCCGATGCGGGGGTCGCCGGCGCTTGAGTTGTGGTGGCGTGCAGTCGTGCTCATGGTGGTGCTTTCCCTCCCCGAATCCCCGTGGTACTGGGGGCCCCTCGCCGTAGGTGGGGGAGGGTCAGCCTGCCAAATGTGCTGGGTCTTGCGGTAGTCGGTGGGGCTGCCGGTGATCTTACGGCGGGCTGACGGGGCGTCGGTCGCGGGGTATCGGGGCTGGTGGGCGGGGTGGTGCGCGGGGGGCTCGGGGGTGGTGTGGCGGTGGGTGACGCCGGTGTGTCGCGGGGCTGACGGGCGGGGACGGGGGAGGGGGGAGGGCGTGGCGGTACGGCTTAGGCTGTGCTGCAAAGCCAGCTTCAGCCAGGGGGCACGCGCGATGACGACAGGTCGGCAAGGGCTGGGGGCACTCCCCGGCCCCCAGGCGGCGGGGCATGCCGCGCCACCGAATTCGGCCTATGCCGGGCAGGTCGTACATTTTCCCGATCCGGTGCGCGCGGCGCGCTACCCCGCCGGGGTGCGGATGGACGAACGGGGTTTCCCGGAGTTCTCGCCGTATGCGCGCGCGGCGGCGGAGATCGCCGAGCCGCCGGAGGGTTTCGGCGTCGACGAACTGCGGCTGACGGACTATGTGTCGGCGAACGCGGCCCTGCACGCGCAGGGGCACGAGCTGTGGATAGACGTGCCGGCGGTGGCGACGCCGCACGGCTGGACCTGGCACCACGTGGCCGACACCCGGCGGATGGAGCTGATCCCGGTCGAGGTGAAGGCGCTGCTGCGGCATCACGGCGGGCTGGCGACGGCCGCCGTGGCGCACGACAAGCGGGGGACCCGGCCGCTGCAGGAGACCCGGCCGGCGCACTTCGGGCTTCCGCACCGTGATCTGTCGGTGGGTGAGGAGCAGTTGGCCCAGGCCGAGGAGGCGCTGGGCTACCGGCTGCCGGGCGCCTACCGGTCGTTCCTGAAGGCGGCGGGCGGCTGTGCCCCGGTGGGTGCCGCGCTGGACGCGGAGTTGGGGCTGCTGGTCGACCAGCCGTTCTTCACGGTGCGCGACGACGCGGCGGTCAACGATCTGCTCTATGTGAACAAGTGCCTGCGGGACCACTTCACCAAGGACTATCTGGGTGTGGCGTTCGTACAGGGCGGGGTGGTCGCGGTGAAGGTGCGCGGTGAGGCGCTCGGTTCGGTGTGGTTCTGTCCGTACGACGATGCCCGGGACCAGGACGGGTGGACGGTGCAGGAGCGGGTCGAGCGGCTGCTGTTGCCGTGCGGCGCGGACTTCGATGACTTCCTGCAGCGGCTGGCGGGCAATCCGCCGGAGCTGGAGACGGTGGCGGATCTGATGGTCGACGGTGGCTTCGCGTACGCGGTCGCGGTGGGGGGTTGAGCGCGGTGGTGACGTTCGCACAGGCGCAGGAGCGCGCCGAGCTGTGGGTGAACGGCGAGGTGGCGCCGGCGCTCCACCGTGAGGTGCGGGTGCGGGAGTTCGATCTGGGCTTCGTGGCCTGGGCGGAGGACCGGGAGGGCGGGCCGACGACCGATGGCGGCCGGGCCCGGCTGGTGATCGCGCGGGACAGCGGGGAGACGACGCTGTGGCCGGGGCTGCCGGTGGGTGAGGTGATCCGGCGTTACGAGGAGGAGTACGGCGCTTCCGTGGACGCCGGGCGCGGTGCGGCCGAGGCGCCGCCGCAGCGGATCGATCTGGAGGCCACGTCGTTCCTGCTGACGCCGCCGGAGTGGCTGCAGGAGGCGGCGGACGCGCGGCGGGCGGTGGAGCAGCGGGGCGCGGAGGCAGCGGCTCCGGCCGCGCCGCCGCCTGTTCCCGGGCCCGTGGCGGCGGAGGCGCCGGTGTCGGACGCCTGGGCCGAGGTGAGCGTCAACGGCACGGACGGCGGGGCCGCGCAGAGCGGTGCGCAGGTGGGTCCGGGGGCGGGCGCCTCCGGGGTGCCGGAGCCGTGGGCCGGGGCGGACACGACCTCCGGTGCGGGGGGCGAGGACCGTTCGGTGGGGCTGCCCGCGACGGTGTTCGCGCCGCCGCTGGCCGGTTTCGACGAGGCGGACGAGGCGCCCGCGCCGCGGGCCCGGCCGGACGCCAAGACCGAACTTCTTCAGGGCGGCAGCCAGTTGCCGCACACCCAGGTCGCGCCCGCGCTGGACGGGCCGGAGGACGGGGCCCGGCCCGGCGCCGGTGCGCTGCCGCCGCCGATGCCGCCCGTGCCGCCGGCCGCCGCGGGGCTGCCGGATCTGCCGCCGCCGTCCGGTGCGCCGGTCACCGAGGTGCCGCCCCCGCCGGGTGCCGCCGTGGCCGGGCCGGGTGTGCCGCCTCTCGGGGCGCCGCCCGCCCCGCCCGTGGGCGACGGGATGCATGCCGCGGCGACCATGCTGGCCGACGGCTCCGCGCTGCCCGGCAACGCCGCCGGGGGTCCGCCCCCGCCGCCCCCCGTGCCCGGTCCGCCGGCGACGGGCGGGGACGGTGGGCAGCAGGCCGCGGAGGCCGGCGGGCCCGCGGCGTCCGGTGCGCCGGCCGGCGGGTATGTGCCGACGCAGATGGTCTCGCAACTGGACGCGGCGGAGGTGGATCTCAGCGCGGTGGACGGGCCGGAGGCATCGGGCGGGGCCGGTGCGTCCGGTTCCGGTGGTCCGGGTGCCGGCGGGGTGCACGCGGCCGCGACCATGCTGGCCGACGGTGCGGCCGTGCAGGCGGCCGGGCTCGCGAACGCCGGGGGGCCGGGCGGTGCCGCCGGTGGCCCCGGGGTGCCGCCGCCGCCCGCGCCGCCCGGTGTGCCGGGCGTGCCCAAGCCGCCCGGCCCGCCCGGGGTACCCGCGGACGGCCGGAACTCCGGCGGCCAGGGCGGTCCGCCCCCGCCCCCGCCCCCGCCGCCTGCCCCGCCCGCCCCGCCCGCCACGGGCGGCCCCGGTGGCGGGGTGCATGCCGCGGCGACGATGCTGGCCGACGGCGCGTCCGTGCAGGCGGCCGGCGTCGGCGGTGCCGGTGGACCCGGCGCGGCCGGCGGTCCGGGTGCTCCCGGCGTGCCGCCGGCGGCCGGCCCCACGCCGCCGCCCGGTCCCCAGCAGGGGCCGCCCGGTGCGCCGGGCCCCGGCGGCACGGGCGCGTACGGCTATCCGCAGCCGCCCGGCGGCCTGCCGACGGTCGGTCCGGGCTATATGGCGGTGCTGAGCTACCGCGCGCCGGACGGGTCCGAGCAGAAGATCGTGCGCCGTTCCGCGCCCGGTACGCCACATCCGGAGTGGCAGCTGCTGCACGAGCTGCGGGCGATGAACATCCCGCCGCAGCAGGTGCTGGAGCTGCACACCGAGCTGGAGTGCTGTGATCTGCCGGGCGGCTACTGCGCCCGGATGATCCGGGACAACTGGCCGCAGGTGCGGATCAGCCACACCGCCGCGTACGGCCGCGACCACGCCTCGCGCCAGCAGGGCGTCCGGCATCTGGTCGAGCACCAGGGTGAGTTGCACCAGGTCGCGGACGGTCCGGCGCGGCCGGCGCCGGTGCGGGTGCCGTTGCCGCACCCGTCGCAGGTGCAGCCGGTGCCGCCGGCGCCCCCGCAGGTGATCGGGCAGGAGCTGGAGCAGGCGTTCGGTCCGCAGGCCCTGTTCCGGTTCGACCAGCGGGCGGTCTCCCGGCAGGGGGTGCCCGACGTGGTGGCGCAGATGCTGGTGTGGGCCGGGCTGCCGGTCGACTTCGGGCCGTTCTTCTGGGCGCAGGCGCAGCCGCACCGTCCGGTGCCGACGCTGGCGGAGCTGGCGGCGGAGCGGATGGTGCAGCCGGCCGCGGACGCCGGTTCGTATCTGGTGATGGGCAACGACTTCGGCCGTCAGCTGTGTGTGCAGTACGGGACCGCGCACATCGTGGCGGTGCCGATGGAGGCCGGTCCCGGCGGCCAGCCGGCGACGCCGCAGTTCGTGAACTCGGGGCTGCCGGAGTTCACGCGCTGTCTGGCGATGCTGGGGCGGATGTGGCGGCTGCGGTACGGGCTGACGCCCGAGCAGGCGGGCCGGTGGACCGTCGACTTCCAGGCGCAGCTGGTCGCGCTGGACCCGCCCGCGCTGGGGTCGCCGGAGACCTGGTGGTCGGTGCTGCTCGAACAGATGTGGGACGGGCTGCTGTAGCGGTGCGTCACCGGCCCGGGGGCGGTGCCCGCCGGGCCGGTGCGGGGCGCTCGACCTGCGGAACGGGCCGGGCACGCCGACCATGCGTATATGGGCCGTCCGATACCCCCGTTGTCGCAGGCGTCGTCGACGACGCTGTACCGGGCAGGGCGCCCGCGGTGGTGGCACCGCGGGCGGACGGGCGGGCCGCCGCGCCGGCCGCGGCGCCGGCGCCGCTGGGCGTGGTTCACCTGGACCCTGGTGGTGCTGCTGGTGCTGGTCGCCCTGGTGTGTGCGGGCGGGGCCTGGCTGTACGTCTCGACGGGGCGGCAGTTGCAGCATGTGGACGCGCTGGCCGACTACCCGGGCCGGCCGGCCGCGGGCAAGGGCACGAACTGGCTGCTGGTCGGCACCGACAGCCGTACCGCGCTGACCCCGCAGCAGCGCGCGGAGCTGCACGTCGGCAACAACGAGGTGCAGAACACCGACACGATCATGGTGCTGCACTCCGGGGAGCACGGCCCCACGCTGGTCAGCCTGCCGCGCGACAGCTACGTCCCGATACCGGGCCACGGCAGCCGGAAGATCAACGAGGCGTACGCGGACGGCGGGCCGAAGCTGCTCACCCGAACGGTGGAGCAGGCGACCGGGCTGCGGATCGACCGCTACGCCGAGGTGAACTTCCTGGGGTTCGTGCAGGTCGTGGACGCGCTGGACGGGGTGCGGCTGTGTCTGGACGCCCCGCTCAAGGACGAGAAGTCGGGCGCGGACTTCGCGGCCGGCTGTCATCGGATGAACGGGGCCGAGGCGCTGGCGTTCGTCCGGGCGCGGTACGCCGACCCGGAGGGTGACCTCGGACGGGTGAAGCGCCAGCGGCAGCTGCTGGGTGCGGTGGCGGACGAGATGGCCGCCCCGTCGGTGCTGCTCGATCCGGACCGGCTGACGCGGGTGCGGGACGCCTCGCTGGCGGCGCTGCTGGTGGACGACGGCGCGGATGTGGCGCGGCTGCTGGATATGGGCTGGTCGATGAAGCAGATCGCCGGGGGCGGCGGCACGGCGACGACGGTTCCGGTGCAACGGCCCGGGGTGATGGTCAGTGGTGTCGGCTCGGTGCTTCCGTGGGACGAGAACGGGGCGGGGGAGTTGTTCCGGGCGCTGCGCCACGACGAGCCGATTCCGACTTCTGGCACCAAATAACGCATCCTGGTGGGGTGGATGGGGTGAAGTGCCGCGACGGTGCGATGCCGCACCGATCCCCAGGGAAGCGCGCGTAACGCCACAGTGCTGCACACAACCATGCGAACGGCGCGGAGGGCTGCGGGTCGCCCGGCGGCCGTGCGCGGCGGAGAGGGGCTTGAGGGATGAGTGCATCGGTTTCGCCTCACGGGTTCGAGACCGTACGAGGGCGCGGCTACCGTCCGGAGGACGTGGACCGCCGTGTCGAGGGAATCTCGGTCGACCGCGACTCCTGCTGGGAGCGCGCCGCGCGGCTCACGGTCCTGTCCAACGAGATGGCGGCCGAGCTGGCGGAACTGCAGGCCCATGTGGCGCAGTTGCCGCCGCAGACGTATGTCTCGCTCGGCAGCGAGGCCCGGCTGATCCTGACGACCGCGGAGTCCGAGGCGGCGCGGCTGCGGGCCGAGGCGCAGCAGGCGGACGAGGAGATCCGGGAGGCGGCCGCGGCCTACGCGGACGAGGTCAGGGAGGCGGCCGACAAGGAGGCGTACGCGCGGCGCGGGGAGGCGGAGACGCTGGCCCGGCGCACGGGGGAGGCGGCGCGGGGCGAGGCCGCCGAACTGGCGGCCGTGGCCGCCGAGGACGACAAGAAGCTGCGGGAGGAGGCGGCCGCGGAGCTGGCCGAGGTGCGCCGGCGCACCGCGCAGCTGCTGCGCGACCAGGAGCAGCGGCAGACCGAGGAGTGGGACGGGGCCGGGCGGGACATCGCGGAGCGGGAGGCGCAGACGGACCGGCTGGTCGCGGAGCTGGACGCGCGCGCGAAGGCCGCCCGCGCCGACAGTGAGCGGCTGTACGCGGAGGCCGAGGAGGCCGCCCGGCACCGCCAGGAGGACGCCGAGGACCGTGCCGCCGGTCTGCTGGCGCAGGGGCACGCCGAGGTGGAGCGCATCGAGCGCACCACGGCGCGGGTCCTGCGGGAGCACGACGCGGAGCGCGACGAGGTCCGCACCCATATGACCCATGTGCGCAACAGCCTGGCCGCGCTCACCGGGAAGGCACCGGTGGCGGACGAGGACGACGCCGCGGAGCCGGGGAGCGGCGGACCGGAATCCGGCGGTGCGGCCGGCCCCGACGAGGAGGACACCCTGGAGACCCAGCTGCCCCGCGCGGGCGGCGGCGCCAAGGGCTGACCGTACGGGCGCCGACGGGCGTTGCCCGCCCGCTCAGGTCCCGCCCGGCCCGCTCTCGCCGGTGCCCGTGCCGCCGGCTTCCGTGTGCACCGGGAAGCGGCGCGGCGCCAGCAGCAGGGCGAGCAGCGCGAGTCCGGCGGCCGCGGCGGCGCCCGCGTAGACGTGGTCGACGGTGGTGTCGACGGCCCGGCGGAGGTAGTCGGTGGCCTGCGCGGTCAGGCCGCCGGCGTGTTCCAGCGCGCGCGAGACCGCGTCGAGGTCGCCGGGCAGGCCGGGGCGGATGTCCGAAGGGGCCTGCGCGAGGCGGTCGTTGAGGGTGGCGTTGGCGAGGGCGCCGAAGAGCGCGGCGCCGAGGGACTGGCCGACCTGACGGCAGAAGAGTATGGAGGCGGTGGCGGTGCCGCGCTCCTGGTAGCCGACGGAGGACTGGACGCCGATGATCAGCGGGAGCTGGGAGAGGCCGAGGGCCGCGCCGAGCGCCAGCATGAGCAGGGCGGGCTGCCAGGCCGCGCCGGGGTAGGGCAGCAGCAGGAAGGAGAGCAGCACCAGGCAGGCCGCGCCCATGCCGAGCATCGAGCAGGTCCGGATGCCGACCCGGTTGTAGACATGGCTGCTGAGGGCGGCCGAGACCGGCCAGCTCAGGGTCATCACGGACAGCACGAACCCGGCGGCGGTCGGACTCAGTCCCAGCACCGACTGCGCGTACGTGGGCAGGAACACCGTCGGGGCGACCATCAGCAGGCCCAGGGCGCCCAGCGCGAGGTTGACGGCGGAGATGGTGCGGCGGCGCCAGACCCAGCCCGGAATGATCGGCTCCGCGGCCCGCCGTTCGATGAGGACGGTGAGCGCCGCGCACCCCGCGCTGCCGGCGAACAGCAGCAGGGACGGGGCGGAGAGCCAGGACCAGGCCACCCCGCCCTGGACCAGGGCGGTCAGCAGCAGCCCGCCGGTGGCGAAGATCGCCAGCGCGCCGGGCCAGTCCACCCGGGGGCGGGCGGCGGGCCCCGTACGGTCCCGCTGCGGCTCGGTGAAGTGCCGCCCGATCAGCCAGAGGGCGACCCCGCCCACCGGCACATTGACCAGGAAGATCCACCGCCAGTCGGCGTAGGTGGCGAGCAGCCCGCCCAGGGCGGGCCCGGCGACCGCCGAGGCGGCCCAGACGGTGGAGATCCTGGCCTGGATCTTGGGGCGTTCCTTCATCGGGTAGAGGTCGGCGGCGATGGTCTGGATGGTGCCCTGGAGGGCGCCGCCGCCCAGGCCCTGCACCACCCGGAAGGCGATCAGTGAGCCCATGTCCCAGGCGCCGGCGCAGGCCAGCGACCCGGCGAGGAAGAGCGCGATGCCGGTCAGCAGGACGGGCTTGCGGCCGAAGGTGTCGGAGAGCTTGCCGTAGACCGGCAGGGTCACGGTGACGGCCAGCAGATAGCCGGAGAACAGCCAGGAGAAGACCGCGAAGCCGCCGAGGTCGCCGACGATCTGCGGGATGGCGGTGGCGAGGATCGTCGAGTCGAGCGCGGCCAGCGCCATCCCGAGCATCAGGGCGGCGACGACGGGACGCGGCGGCCCACCCGCGGGTGGCGGGCCGGCCGCCCGCAGTGTGCCGCTGTCCCCGGTCCGTGGCGTGCTTCCGCTCACCGTGCCCCCTCCTGAGGTTCTTGTACGGTGCACCCTTCCATGGAGGCGGGGGCTGCGGAACCGGGCCGCCGTGGTCACGGGGGCGGGAGGGCGCCGTCCCGGGCTTCCGGCCCGGCCTGTCAGCGGGCGGGCGTACGCTTGGCAGCCCCGGCCCGTGCGACGTGTCGGGCTGCTGCGTTGTTCGCCTCGCTGGGACGGAACCTTTTCATGAGCCTGACTGGTCTGCTCGACGCCGTGGTACGGGACCCGGCGCTCGCCGAAGCGGTGCAGGCCGCGACCGACGGCCACCGCCCCCGGGTGGATCTGGTCGGCCCGCCGGCCGCCCGCCCCTTCGCGATCGCCGCGCTCGCCCGGCAGGCCGGCCGCCCGGTGCTCGCGGTGACCGCCACCGGCCGGGAGGCCGAGGACCTCGCCGCCGCCGTGCGCAGCCTGATGCCGGCCGGTGAGGACAACTCCGTCGTGGAGTTCCCGTCCTGGGAGACGCTGCCGCACGAGCGGCTCTCGCCGCGCTCGGACACCGTCGGCCGGCGCCTCGCGGTGCTGCGCCGGCTCGCCCACCCGCGCCCGGACGACCCCACCGCCGGCCCGGTCTCGGTCGTCGTCGCCCCCATCCGCTCGGTGCTGCAGCCGCAGGTCAAGGGGCTGGGCGACCTGGAGCCGGTCAGTCTGCGCACCGGCGAGACCGCCGACCTCGAAGAGATCGTCGACGGTCTGGCGGCGGCCGCCTACTCCCGGGTCGAGCTGGTCGAGAAGCGCGGCGAGTTCGCGGTCCGCGGCGGCATCCTGGACGTCTTCCCGCCCACCGAGGAGCACCCCCTGCGGGTCGAGTTCTGGGGCGACGACGTCGAGGAGATCCGCTACTTCAAGGTCGCCGACCAGCGGTCCCTGGAGGTCGCCGAGCACGGGCTGTGGGCGCCGCCGTGCCGGGAGCTGCTGCTGACCGACGAGGTGCGGGAGCGGGCGGCGGCGCTCGCCGAGGACCATCCCGAGCTGGGCGAACTCCTCGGCAAGATCGCCGAGGGGATCGCCGTCGAGGGCATGGAGTCGCTGGCTCCGGTCCTGGTGGACGACATGGAGCTGCTGCTGGACGTGCTGCCGAAGGGCTCCATGGCCGTGGTGTGCGACCCGGAGCGGGTGCGTACCCGGGCCGCCGATCTGGTGGCGACCAGCCAGGAGTTCCTCCAGGCGTCCTGGGCGGCCGCCGCGATGTCGGACGGGCCGGTGGCCGACGGGAAGGCGGCCCCGATCGATGTGGGCGCGGCCTCCCTGTGGGGCATCGCGGACGTCCGGGACCGGGCGCGTGAGCTGGGGATGCCGTGGTGGTCGGTCAGCCCCTTCGCGGCCGACGAGGACCTGGAGCCCGGCGGCGACACCCTCAAGCTGGGCATGCACGCCCCCGACACCTACCGCGGGGACACCCAGCGGGCGCTGTCCGACACCAAGCAGTGGCTCGCGGACGGCTGGCGCACGGTCTTCCTCACCGAGGCGCACGGCCCCGCGGCCCGCACGGTCGAGGTCCTCGCCGGTGAGGGCATCGCCGCCCGCCTGGACGCGGACCTCCCCGAGCTCTCCCCGTCCGTCGTCCACGTCTCCTGCAGCTCCCTCGACAACGGCTTCATCGACCCGTCGCTGCGGCTCGCCGTCCTCACCGAGACCGACCTCTCCGGCCAGAAGGCGGCCGGCAAGGACGGCGCCCGGATGCCGGCCCGCCGCCGCAAGACCATCGACCCGCTCACCCTGGAGGTGGGCGACTTCATCGTCCACGAGCAGCACGGTGTCGGCCGCTACATCGAGATGGTGCAGCGCACCGTCCAGGGCGCCACCCGCGAGTACCTCCTCGTCGAGTACGCCCCCGCCAAGCGCGGCCAGCCCGGCGACCGCCTCTACATCCCCACCGACCAGCTGGAGCAGGTCACCAAGTACGTCGGTGGCGAGGCCCCGACGCTGCACCGCCTCGGCGGCGCCGACTGGACCAAGACCAAGGCGCGCGCCAAGAAGGCGGTCAAGGAGATCGCCGCCGACCTGATCAAGCTGTACTCCGCGCGGATGGCGGCGCCCGGCCACACCTTCGGCGCGGACACCCCCTGGCAGCGCGAACTGGAGGACGCCTTCCCGTACGCGGAGACGCCCGACCAGCTCACCACCATCGCCGAGGTCAAGGAGGACATGGAGAAGTCGGTCCCGATGGACCGGCTGATCTGCGGCGACGTCGGCTACGGCAAGACCGAGATCGCGGTCCGCGCCGCCTTCAAGGCCGTCCAGGACGGCAAGCAGGTCGCCGTCCTCGTCCCCACGACGCTCCTCGTCCAGCAGCACTTCGGCACCTTCACCGAGCGCTACGGCCAGTTCCCGGTCAACGTCCGGGCGCTGTCCCGCTTCCAGACCGACACCGAGGCCAAGGCCGTCCTCGAAGGGCTGCGGGACGGCTCCGTCGACCTCGTCATCGGCACCCACCGGCTGTTCTCCTCCGAGACCAAGTTCAAGGACCTGGGCCTGGTCATCGTCGACGAGGAGCAGCGCTTCGGCGTCGAGCACAAGGAGCAGCTGAAGAAGCTCCGCGCCAACGTCGACGTCCTCACCATGTCCGCCACCCCCATCCCCCGCACCCTGGAGATGGCGGTCACCGGCATCCGCGAGATGTCGACGATCACCACGCCCCCCGAGGAACGCCACCCGGTCCTGACCTTCGTCGGCCCCTACGAGCAGAAGCAGATCGGCGCCGCCATCCGCCGTGAACTCCTGCGCGAGGGCCAGGTCTTCTACATCCACAACCGGGTGGAGTCCATCGACAAGGCCGCCGCCCGGCTCCGCGAGATCGTCCCCGAGGCCCGTATCCAGACCGCCCACGGCCAGATGGGCGAGTCGCAGCTGGAGCAGGTCGTCGTCGACTTCTGGGAGAAGAAGTTCGACGTCCTGGTCTCGACGACGATCGTCGAGTCGGGCATCGACATCTCCAACGCCAACACCCTGATCGTCGAGCGCGGCGACAACTTCGGCCTCTCCCAGCTCCACCAGCTGCGCGGCCGGGTGGGCCGCGGCCGGGAACGCGGCTACGCCTACTTCCTCTACCCGCCGGAGAAGCCGCTCACCGAGACCGCCCACGAGCGGCTGGCGACCATCGCCCAGCACACCGAGATGGGCGCCGGCATGTACGTCGCCATGAAGGACCTGGAGATCCGCGGCGCGGGCAACCTCCTCGGCGGCGAACAGTCCGGCCACATCGCCGGCGTCGGATTCGACCTCTACGTACGGATGGTGGGCGAGGCGGTCGCCGACTACCGCGCCTCCCTCGAAGGCGGCACGGAGGAGGAGCCCCCGCTCGAAGTCAAGATCGAACTCCCGGTGGACGCCCACGTCCCGCACGACTACGCGCCCGGCGAGCGGCTGCGCCTCCAGGCCTACCGCGCCATCGCCTCCGCCTCCTCGGAGGAGGACATCGCGGCCGTCCGCGAGGAACTCACCGACCGCTACGGCAAGCTGCCCGAGCCCGTCGAGAACCTCCTCCTGGTCGCCGGCCTGCGGATGCTGGCCCGCGCGTGCGGGGTCTCCGACATCACCCTCCAGGGCGCCAACGTCCGTTTCGGCCCCGTGGAGTTGCGCGAGTCCCAGGAGCTGCGCCTCAAGCGGCTCTACCCCCGTACGGTGCTCAAGCCGGCCACCCAGCAGATCCTTGTGCCGCGGCCGACGACGGGCAAAATCGGCGGCAAGCCGGTGGTTGGGCGCGAGCTGCTCGCGTGGACAGGAGAGTTCCTCTCTACGGTGTTGGGCTCTTAGCCGTTTTGGGCTCGTAGCCCCGCTTCCCACGTTGTCGGGTGGCCCGCCGTGCCTGCTTTTCGCCTTCGGCGGGGGTGGTGTTTGGGCGGGGGCCGCGGTTGTTCGTTGTGGTGCCGGGTTCGGTCCTCCGGGGCCTGTGTTGTGGACTGCTTCGCTTTACGTCCACAACACAGGCCCCTCCGGCCCGCCCCCTCCCGTCCGGATGGCGGCCCCCGCCCGGTTTCGTAGGGAAACGGATCGCAAACACCG